>CBAAAA010000063.1:0-14041 GCA_964658695.1 uncultured Solirubrobacteraceae bacterium
GACACGCTGGGATCCGGAGGCTGTGGTTCAACTGGCTCTGGATGCCGGAATGAAGTTCATCGTAATCACATCGAAGCACCACGACGGCTTCAGCCTGTTCGATACCGAACAATCCAGCTATAACGTGGTGAACGCGTCGCCTTACAAACAGGACATTGTTAAGGGACTGGCGCAGGCGTGTGCGCGGCATCGAATGCCGTTCGGTGTTTACTACTCGACAATCGACTGGCATTTTGGCGATATTCCGACAGAGCGAAATGACAACCCGCTCTCTCACGAGCATGAGGAGTTCAATGTCGCCCAGCTAAAGGAGTTGACCACCAGCTATGGACCGTTGTCAGAGATCTGGTTCGACATGGGGCATCCGACCAAGCTGCAAAGCCTGCACTTTGCCGGGACGGTCCACGCCGCGCAGCCGGAGTGCATGATTAGCGGAAGGATCTGGAACAACGAAGGCGACTTCAGCGAAACAGGCGATGACGATATTCCTGAGTACATACTGGATGAGCCCTGGGAGGCTCCGGCCTCCATCTTCGCCGATACATGGGGCTATCGCTCCTTTGAGAAGCGCACCGGCCTTGATGAAAAAACACGCGAGCACATCCTGCGCCTCGTCAAAGTGGCAAGCAGGGGCGGAAATTACATTTTGAACATCGGTCCGCGCGGCGACGGGTCGGTCGTGGAGTATGAAGCCGGCGTATTGCGCGGCATGGGGCAGTGGCTGCAAAGAAACGGTGCGGCGATCTATGGGACCGACCCGCAGCCGTTTCGCAAGCTCGATTTCGGATACGCCACGGTAAAGGGGAACCGGCTGTTTCTGTTTGTCGAACACCCCCCAGAAGACGGGCGCATCAGTTTGCCAGGCTTGAAAAACCGCATCACAAAGGCCCATGTTCTCGGTGAACCTGAATCAGCCCTGCTTCCTATCACAGGTGGCAGAACAATCTTGATGAAGCCCAACCAGAACTTCATCCCGGTGATTGCAGTAGACTTCGACGGCCCGTTACAAGTGATGCAGCCGGCGGTCCATGCCAACGCCAACGGGGTGATTGAATTGACCAGCCACTCCGCGGAGTCGTTCTTCAACGCGAACGGAGAGGGCTACTATGATCCGCCGACCCTGCGTAAGCAACAGTGGCATGTCGCCATTGAACGCCCTGGTCTCTATGAGATCGAATTGGTTCATGCCCCGGGCAAGTTCGCCCGCGTTTTGGATATCAAGCTGGCCGGTCAGACGATCAAGGGAACGGTCTATGGCGACGATCGCGGACCGGTGGCAGCTGGGCGAGTCCAGCTGGACAAGTCAGAGGATATGATCTTGACAGTGACACCCGGTTCACCCGCTGAGAAAGCCGCAGAACTTGGTGTTCCACTTGAGGGCGTTTCCCTGGTTCTCCAATCCCCACAGCATTAATGGAACACATGTCCGCACACAGCCCATTTACGCGCCGTCGATTTCTTGCAACCGCCGCGGTCACCGCTTCCGGGTCGCCTCTGCTCTTCGGAAAGCGCGCTGACCCTTTCGGCGATGACCTGAAGCTCTGGTACCAGCAGCCGGCGGCGCAATGGCCGGATGCACTGCCGATCGGCAACGGGCGACTGGGCGCGATGGTGTTCGGCGGAAGCGCGGAAGCAGATCCGCATGCTGAGTTTATCCAGCTTAATGAAGATACTCTGTGGTCGGGCAAGCCGGTGGACGGGAATAATTCAAATGCGAAGACGCATCTGGATGCGATCCGCAAGGCCGTACTCGAGAAGACCGATTATCATCTGGCAGATCAACTGTGTCAGAAGATGCAAGGGCTTTTCGCGGAGGCGTATCAGCCGGCGGGCAATCTGCGTATCGACTTAAGAGAGCGCGGCGAAGTGTCGGAGTATCGTCGTGAACTTGATCTGGATCGCGCTTGCTCAGTGGTTTCTTACAAGATCGCCGATGTCCGGTTTGAACGAACGGCGTTCGTCTCGGCACCAGATCAGGTGATCGTTGTTCATCTCACGGCGAGCAAACCCGGACGGCTTAGCTTCGTCGCTTCGCTGGACGGGGAATTGCAGAAGCAGGTGACGGCGGCCGGCAGGAATCGCCTGGTGCTGGCAGGGAAAGCTGCCGCTCACATCGCCGGCGCCGGGCACCCGCATAGCGAAAAACCGGTCACGCTTTCCGATCGACCCGGCGATGGAATGTTCTTCGCAACGGTGTTGCACGTCACTTCGAAGGGCGGAACCATTGCGTCCGGGAAAGACAAGCTGACCATAGCGGACGCCGATTCGGCTACCCTGCTCGTCTCAGTCGCCACTGGCTTCCGAGGCTTCGAACAAACACCGGACAGGCCGCTGGACGAGGTGATTGCCAGCGCGAGTGCGCAGTTAGACAAGCCGGCCAAGACATCGGTTCACCAGCTGCTGGACCGCCACGAAAGAGACCATCAGGCGTTATTTCGCCGGGTATCGCTCTCGCTTGGATCTCCGGAAGCAGCAGGGAAACCCACCGATGTCCGGCTGAAAGAATTTGCTGCCGCACCCGACCCATCCCTGCTGGCGCTCTACTTCCAATATGGCCGCTATCTTCTGATCAGTAGTTCGCGCAAAGGAACACAGCCCGCCAATCTGCAAGGCATCTGGAACGCGCAGGTGACGCCGCCGTGGAGTTCGAACTGGACCTCAAACATCAACATCCAGATGAACTACTGGCCGGCCGAAACATGCAACCTGACCGAGTGTACGACGCCGCTCTTCGATTTGATTACCGATCTGAGTAAGACCGGCGCTCGTGCCGCCGAGGAGACCTACGGTCTTCCGGGCTGGGTCTCTCATCACAATATTGATCTGTGGCGCGCCGCTAATCCGGTTGGCGAAGGCGTGGGTGCACCGACCTGGGCGAATTGGGGCATGAGCGGTCCCTGGCTCTGCCAGCACCTTTATGAACACTATCTGTTCACCAACGATCAGGAGTTTTTGAAGACATGTGCATATCCATTGATGAAAGGCTCCGCCACATTCTGTCTGGCGTGGCTGATTGAAGACGGAAACGGCCATTTGACAACCTGCCCCTCGGAATCGACGGAAAACGATTTCCTCGCGCCTGACGGGAAACGAGCGATGACGAGCGCCGGATGCACCATGGATCGCGCTCTCATTCGCGAACTCTTCGGCAACTGCGCCAAAGCGGCAAAGGAACTGAGCGTCGATGCGGATTTCGTCGAAAAGCTCTCGGCTGCCGCCGCACGCCTGGTTCCCTACCAGATCGGCAAGTACGGACAGCTGCAGGAATGGGCCGTTGACTTCGATGAAAGTACGCCAGGCCAGCGGCACATGTCGCATTTGTACCCGCTCTATCCGAGCAATCAAATCACCCCGCGAGAGACTCCGGATCTGGCAAAGGCGGTGCGCGTCTCGCTGAAGCGGCGGTTGGCGCACGGAGGCGCGTACACGGGATGGAGCCGGTCTTGGGCGATAGGGTTCTGGGCACGGCTCGGCGACGGCGACAAGGCCTGGGAATCGCTGTCTATGCTGATGCTGCACAGCACCAACATCAATCTGTTCGACACGCATCCCGCAAAGCCGGCGCCGATCTTTCAGATTGACGGCAACTTTGGCGCCACCGCGGCGATCGCCGAGATGCTGTTGCAGAGCCATGCCGGGTCGATTGACCTGCTTCCGGCACTCCCGCGAGTGTGGAAAGACGGCGAGGTTCGGGGCCTGAAAGCACGAGGAGATATTTCAGTGGATCTACGCTGGCGCGAGGGAAAGGCTGTGGAGTGTAGCGTTCATCCGGCTCAAGACGGGCAGTACACTTTTCGTGCGCCCTCGGGTCAAGGGCTGCGATGGAACGGCCAGTCTGGCGATAAGATCACATGCGTACTCAAGGGCGGTCAAGATTATCGCCTGTCGTTCCTCTGAAGATCTCATTCAGCGAGTTACTGGGGTATTTGCTGGCGCACATCTTATAACCACCTGCGCGTACGGGCAAGAAACCGACGAAGAATTTCGCTACAGTACTCTGTTTCTTCTAAAGCATTTAGGTGTTACCGTGAATCCACGGCAATGCTGAACAAATGTTTGCTATTTCTTGCAGTATTCACCGCGTTTAGCGTGAATACAAAGGCTGCGGCCAAGGTAACATGCGCGCAGCCGGGTTTTTCGGAGACTGTCTACAACGGTGTCTGTTCCGTCGGCCCAAATTTCGACAACACTCTGACCTTCGGCGGCATTACCAGCTCGACCATCAGAGGGAACGTGCTCACGGCGCAGGCTCTTGCGGAAGTGCTTTGGACTCCAAACACCAACCCGGGTCCTTATCCTATGTCAGCCAGCGCGGTCTGGGACGATATGTTCGCGGTTCCCACATCGAATGCCACCGATATCTTTAAAATTACGGTAACGGGAAGCGGCTTGGATCATCCAGCGTCAATCCTGGCCGGCCCGATCACGTACGACAGCAGCGATTTCTGCGATGCCCACTACGCGGGCAATCCGGTCTGCACCGAGAAGGCTACCGTGTCGGCAACTCAACTTTCGTCGATCGAACTGATCGGAAGCGACTCGGTGAGCATCGATGGCGCCTGTCACTTCACAGGATGCGGACTAAACGCCAACTCCGATCTGTCCGAAGTTGTCACTGTCCAGCGTTTTCTGTCGGACGGAGTCACGGCGGATCCATTCGCAACTGCGCCGGAGCCTGCAAGCCTTGCTTTGCTGCTGCTCGCTCTACCCGCGGGCGTTTGGATTCGACGCCAGCGCTAAAGTGGACGGATGCAAGAAGAACAACCTTTGGGTTCGGTCGTTCATCGCGATCGGGTGGTTGTTCCAGAGCGGGTGACGCTCGACGGCCAGTATGTTACCGTTGCGCCACTCTCGGCGTTGCACCACACGGACTCTCTCTGGACGCGAACCAGTGGAGAAGAGAAGGCCGGTCTCTGGAGTTACCTGGGCGAAGGACCGTTCCCCTCTCGTGAATCATTCCAGGATTTGTTGCGGAAACGTGAAGGTTCGCTTGATCCTCTGTTCTTTGCGCTGCTCGATCCACGATCCTGGGAGGCGCTCGGAATGGCCGCTCTGATGCGGATGGAACCCGCGCATGGCGTCATCGAAGTGGGCAACATCCTTTATTCACCGCAACTGCAGAAAAGCAGGGCCGCCACCGAAGCCATGTATCTGCTGGCTGGATATGTCTTCGACTCTCTACACTACCGCCGCTACGAATGGAAGTGCAACGCCCTGAACAAGCCCTCTCGCAAAGCGGCTCTCCGGCTGGGCTTCACGTTTGAAGGCATCTTCCGCCAGCACATGGTCGTGAAAGGGCGGAACCGTGACACCGCCTGGTTCTCCATGCTGGACGGAGAATGGCCGGCTCGCAAAGCCGACCTGGAACGCTGGCTGGATGCGTCCAACTTTGACGAGAACGGCCGCCAGAAGAGTTCGCTCGGCAACCTGGAACGCTAGAATTGCGGGGTGGCCCGCTGTTCTGAGCGCCTGTCCGGATTCCCATGACCGAGCCTGCTTACTTAACCGGCAGTTTAAAGTGCTTTCTGCTTTTCGATATCGCAGAGGAGATTGACCTCGCAGCGTTGCACACGATTCTGGGCACCAGTCCGAGCCGTCGTGAACCCGCCTTTCGCCATCCCGCGCCGGAATATGTACGCTTCGAACGGCCGCCGGTCGAGGAGCCCGTTGGAGGCCGTTCGATTACTCCCGGCCGGATCGTGAATGTCCGCATCCGCTATTTCGATTACGGCGTGGCGAGCGTCGAAATGGACATGCCCTTTCGCGCCTCCTGGGCAGAACTGGTTCAGCTTGCCTATAGCTGGATTACGTCGCAGGAACTGGAACACAGCGCCAAGAACTTTTTGCAGGACAGTTTGCAGAGAACAGCGTCCTCATTGAAAAAGCGGTACGAAGATTGGATTTCGGAAGACTACTACGTCGTACAGCTTGATCCGCTGCTGGATAACGAAGGACGGGTGGTCAGCGGTGAACTACTGCTTAAACAACACGGATCAGAGATCGCGCAAATTGTCCGCGGAGAAGATATGCCGCTTTCAACGAGTGAGCGGAATGAGGTTCTCCAGTCGAGCATGTCCTACCATCCATGCGATCTTCTCGTTCTGGCCTGGGTCGCCGCGTTTGTGTACGACTCACCGGCGGATGCCGAGCCAACGATTGATCTGCTGGAGTATGCGAACACACAGTTACTGGAATTTCGTTACTACGACGATGTCTTGACCGACGTGCTGGCTGATGTCTACGATCGGCTGGAACAGAAGCACACTATGTGGGCGCGCTGGAAGCTGGCGGGCGAAGCGGAGAACCTGAACACCATTCGCCTCGACTATCAGGAACTGGCCGAACGCACCGACAACGCCATCAAGTTTCTAAGCGACATGTTCTACGCCCGGACTTACCGGCTGGCCGCCGCCCGCATTGGCGTGAGCGACTATCGAAATCTGGTCACCGCTAAGCTCGATACCGCGCGCGATCTCTACACGTCGATGGTGAACGAGTTTCATCAAGGCCGGGCCTTCTTTCTCGAACTGATGGTAGTGGTCATCCTGATTATCGAGATTGTGTTTCTGTTTAAGGGAAAGCCTTAGCCGCGCTCGCGGGGAGAACGCCAGCATTAGACGAATGCGGGCAGACAAATGCCGGGACTTGACCGCCGCTGGTAATTTTGAGAACCTTACAGCTTGCAGGTTTTTGGCCCCCCCCGTGAGCCTTGCGTGTCTCTGACGGCCGCCATGCTTGCAAACAGTTCCGGCAGCCGAATAGCCCGGCAACTGAAAACTTGACGATTCCCAAAGGAAGTCTTGAAGATGTACCCAGCGCTCCAGAAAGAAA
Source organism: uncultured Solirubrobacteraceae bacterium (assembly GCA_964658695.1). Taxonomy (GTDB): domain Bacteria; phylum Acidobacteriota; class Terriglobia; order Bryobacterales; family Bryobacteraceae; genus Bog-105. The sequence continues at coordinate 6,832 of CBAAAA010000063.1, forward strand.
TTGAGCTTTACGAACGGCGGACTGCCAAGTCTCGCGAAGCGCATGAACGCGCCAGCAACCGTGTTCCGATTGGCGTCGGGAGCAACTATCGTTTCTATCCGCCGTACCCGCTGTTCGTCAAGGATGCCAAGGGGAGCCATATTCACGATCTGGATGGGAATCAATACCTGGACCACAATCTCTGCTACGGCGCGCTGTTCGCCGGCCATCGCCATCCGGAGGTGATGAAGGCTGTCGAGAAGCAGATGGGCGTTGGCACGCTGTATGGAATGCCGCACGGCATGGAACTCGAACTGGCAGACATCATCTGCGAGCGATTTCCGGTCGAGATGGTGCGCTTTGGCAGCAGCGGCTCTGAGGTCACGATGCATTCGCTTCGGCTGGCCCGCGCCGTCACCGGGCGCAGCAAAACCATGAAGATGGAAGGCGGCTATCACGGTGGCCACGATGCGATCTCCGTTAGCGTGAAGCCTAAGGAAGGCCAGTTTGGTGACCCGGATCACCCCACGCCGGTGGTCTCAAGTCTTGGCGTGCTGAAGGGGACTTCGGACGCCACTGTGGTCGCTCCCTTCAACAATCTTCCGGCGGTCGAACGGCTGTTTGAAGAGAATCGGGGCGAAATCGCCGCTGTGATTGTCGAGCCCATCATGATGAACATCGCTTTTTGTATGCCGGATGAGGGCTATCTCAAGGCACTTCGCCAACTGTGCAAGCAGCACGGCGCTCTGTTCATCATGGACGAAGTGAAGACTGGCGGCAAACTCGCCTATGGTGGAGCGTGCGAGTATTTCGATGTACAACCGGATATCGTCTGTATGGGTAAGTCGATCGGTGGTGGCTTCCCGTTGGCGGCCTTCGCGGCGAGCCGGGAAATTATGGAAGTGATCGTGAAACAAAAGATGTTTCATGCGGGAACTTACAACACCAATCCCATCGTCATGGCCGCGGGCATTGCTACCTTCAACAAAGTTCTTACGCACGACGCCTTCGATCATGTCGGCACGCTAAACGACAAGCTCGTCAAAGGCTATCAGGCAACCATCAAGAAGGCCGGGCTGGTCGCGTACGCCGACGGTGCGGGCGCTAACGGCGCGTTGATGTTCTACCCTCATCGCATTCGGAATTATCGCGACTGGTATCACGTCGACGAAGATATCTGGACCCATTACTGGTTTGCGATGGTCAATCGGGGTATCCTCGCTCAGCCCTATTGGTGGGATGAACAGTGGACGATTTCTGTGCAACACACCGGGAAAGAAATCGACGAACATCTCGCGGTGTTTGCCGAGATCGCTCCTGTCCTTGCGGCAGCACAGGAAGAGCGTATGACCGTGGGGCCTTTAGGGACTCACGCCTCGTAGGTCTGCGTCGCCCGGATAACTCATGGCAGCCGCCGACTCTCTCTCCGGAACCTTTGACGCCCCTGCCACGCCGCATCTCAAACGGGCTCTGGGAGTCTCAGACCTGACCTGGCTCACGGTGGTCGCGGTGGCCAATCTGAACGTAGTGCCGGTCATCGCGGCCAGCGGTCCAACGACCATCTGGCTCTGGCTGCTGGCCTTGGCCATCTTCTTCCTGCCGCAGGGCATGGCTGTGATAGAACTCTCGCACCGCTATCCGGGCGAGGGCGGCGTCTATCTCTGGACGAAGCAGATGTTCGGGGATATGCATGCTTTTCTATGCGGCTGGTGTTACTGGACCGCCAACATGTTCTTCATTCCGACCCTGCTGTTCTACCTGCTCGGCCTAATCACCTATACATTCCCGCCCGGGGTGGCAAAGTTCACCGAGGACCCCGTCCATTTCGGCTGCATCGCAATCGTGCTCTTATGGCTGACGGCCTTCGCCAATATCGCTGGCGTCGGTGTGGGCAAATGGGTCAATAATGTTGGCGGCTACGGCACTCTGGTGGCAGCCGTTCTGCTGATTCTCTTGGGCGGTTTCGCGGTGAGCCGATTCGGCGTCTCCCTGCCTGCCAGCAGCTTTCGCTTAGAACACCTGGATCTCGGTGTTCTCTCTACTTTCGGCGTCGTGTGCTTCGCCCTGGTCGGCCTGGAGCTCGGCTGCGTCATGGGCGACGAAATACGCGAGCCCAGGCGCTCAGTGCCGCGCGGCGTTCTCTTAGGTGGATCACTGGCCGGTGTTCTCTACCTCGGCTCAACGCTGGCGCTTCTGCTGGCCGTGCCGCAATCCGAGATGAAAGTGCTGCAAGGCGTGCTGCAAGGTGTGGATAAGATGACTGACCGGCTCAATATCGGTTGGACGTTGCTTCCATTGGCGGCTTTACTGGCGATCTCGGTGATCGGCGCAACCTCGGCATGGTTAAGCGGATCAGCCCGCATCCTTTTCGTATCCGGTATCGATCGTTATTTACCGAAGGTTTTCTCAAAGATTCATCCGCGTTTTGAAACACCTCACGTCGCGATCTGCGGCATTGCTTTTCTCTCCTCCTGCCTGATCGTCATGAGCTTCGCCGGCAAGTCCACAATCAAAGAGGCGTATGTGACCTTGCTCGACCTTGCCGTCGTGCTGCAGATGATTTCCTACTCGTATATCTATGCGTCACTGGCCCGCATTGCTTTTGGCAAAGTGTCCGGGGAGGGCATCTTGAGTGATTGGAAAATACGTTTCGCTTCAGTCTGTGGGCTGCTGGCAAGCGGCATCGGCATGGGCGTGGCGTTCATTCCCTCTCATCAGGTCGACTCTGTCTGGATCTTCGAAGTGAAAATGTTTGTTAGTTGCGGATTGTTTCTTGGCCTCGCCGCGGGCCTCTTTTCCTATTACTCGCGACGCAAGCCCGCGACAGCAGCCGTCGCCATCCAAGTCTGATCTCATGGCCATCGCATCCATCAATCCCACCAGCGGCAAGACATTTGCCACTTACCAGCCTCTAACCGAACAGGAGTTAGAAGAAAAACTGGATACCGCAAAACGGGCGTTCCAGCGACATCGCAAGACTCCTTATTCCGAACGCGCGGCCAAGCTGCAGCGGGCAGCAGCGATTCTCGAAGAGGAGAGCCAGGCGTTCGGCGAAATCATGACGGCCGAGATGGGCAAGACTTTGCGATCGGCCATCGCGGAGGCCAAGAAATGCGCGACCGCTTGCCGTTACTACGCCGAGAATGGCGCGCGTATTCTGGCCGATGAGGTCATGCCGTCCGCCGCATCCCGCAGTTTCTTGCGTTATCAACCGCTTGGTCCCGTGCTCGCAGTCATGCCCTGGAACTTTCCCTTCTGGCAGGTGTTCCGTTTTGCCGCTCCCGCTCTTATGGCCGGGAATGTTGGCCTGCTCAAGCACTCCTCAAACGTGCCTGGGTGCGCTCTCGCGATTGAGGACGTTCTGGTGCGAGCCGGCTTCGAAGATGGCGAGTTTCAAACGCTGCTGATCGAGGCCCGGCAAGTGGAGGCAGTGCTGAATGACGACCGCATTGCGGCGGCCACTCTCACGGGCAGTGAACCGGCCGGAAGATCGGTTGCCAGCCAGGCAGGAAAGCAGATTAAGAAGACAGTTCTGGAACTCGGCGGTAGCGATCCGTTCATCGTTATGCCCAGCGTCGATCTCGCCTCCACGGTCCAGGCTGCTGTCAGCGCCCGAACCATCAATAACGGCCAATCCTGTATCGCTGCGAAGCGCTTCATTATCGCCGAGGAAATATACCCGGAGTTTGAAGCGCGCTTCACTGAGGCCATGTCGCAGCTCCGGATAGGCGATCCCATAGAGGATGCCACGGAAATTGGTCCACTGGCCACCGCAAGCATTCGCGATGAACTGCACGAGCAGGTGACGCGCGCGCAAGCCGCGGGAACCAGAGTCCTGACCGGCGGCTACAAGATCGACGGGCCGGGGTTCTTTTACGCGCCTACCGTGCTGGTTGATGTTCCGCACCAGTCGCAGACCTATTACGAAGAACTGTTCGGTCCCGTCGCAATGCTCTTCCGCGCGAAGAGTGTCGACGAGGCCATCTCCATCGCGAATGATTCTCCCTTCGGTCTGGGCTCAAGTGTATGGACGAACAACGAGGCGGAAGCGGAAGCGTTCATAGACGGCATCGAAGCCGGACAGGTGTTTGTGAATTCGCCAGTCGCCTCTGATGCGCGTCTGCCATTCGGGGGGATCAAGCGTTCCGGCTACGGCCGTGAATTGAGCGTCCTCGGAATTAGAGAATTCGTCAACATCAAAACAGTATGGTGCAAATAGCGCAATGAATCGCTACCGAATGCTCATCAACGGCCAGACCGCCGAGAGTCTCAGTGGCGCCTGGTTTCCGGTCTTCGACCCGTCCACAGAGGAAATAATCGCCGAGGTTCCGGAAGCGGGTCCGGCGGATGTGGACCGTGCCGCGAAAGCCGCGCGAGCCGCCTTCGATGCCGGTGCCTGGCCGCAGACAACGGCGCAAGAACGCGGGCGGCTGCTCTTCAAACTGGCGGAAAAGATCCGCAAAGAAGCTTCGTATCTCGCCGAACTGGAATCGCGCAACTGCGGCAAACCCATCGTCGAAGCGGAGTTCGACATCGCCGACACAGCGACATGCTTTGAATATTATGGCGGTCTCGCGACCAAAATTCTGGGCCATGTCAATCCGGTTCCAGACAACGCGCTCAGTCTCTCGCTGCGCGAGCCGGTTGGAGTCGCTGGACAGATTATTCCCTGGAATTATCCGCTGTTGATGTCGGCCTGGAAGCTTGCTCCGGCGCTGGCAGCGGGCTGCACCTGCGTGCTGAAACCGGCCGAACAGACGCCGTTAACGGCGCTTATTTTGGCCGGGTATCTGGAAGAACTGGGCTTTCCGCCAGGGGTCGTGAACGTCATCACCGGGTTTGGAGAAGGCGCAGGAGCGCCCATGGTGACTCATCCGGATATCGACAAGATCGCTTTCACGGGAAGCTCGACGGTCGGCAAGATGATTCTTCGTAGCGCGGCGGATTCCGTCAAGCGCGTCACGATGGAGCTGGGCGGAAAATCCCCGAACATCTTCTTCGCCGATGCCAACTTCGAAGCGGCAATTGATGGAGCGCTCTTCGGAATTTTTATCAATCAGGGCGAAGTCTGTTCAGCCGGTAGTCGCATCCTCGTCGAGAAGCCTATCTACAGTAAGTTCACCGAAGCCTTGGTCGAAAAAGCGAAGAAAATCAAACTGGGTGCGCCGCTCGACCGGGATACAAAGATGGGTCCATTAGTCAGTAAGGATCAGTATGATCGTGTGCGCGAATATCAGGAAATTGGAAAAGGCGAGGCCAAGTTAGTCACGGGCGGCGGCAGGGCTTCTTCTTTTGCTAAAGGCTTTTATGTTGAGCCGACCATCTTCGCCGATGTCGATAACAGTGCTCGCATCGCGCGCGAAGAAGTCTTTGGGCCGGTGGCCGCTGTGATTCCGTTTGACGGCGAAGCGGAAGCCATACGCATTGCCAACGACACTCCGTACGGTTTGGCTGCCGCAGTCTGGTCCCGTGACATCTTCCGCGTCATGCGTGTCGTGAAGTCAGTCCGGGCCGGAATCGTGTGGGTCAATCACATGCAGCCGACTTACGTTGAGGCACCCTGGGGCGGCTATAAACAGTCCGGCTTCGGACGTGAACTTGGACCTTGGGGCATTGAAGAGTATCTCGAAACCAAGCAGGTTCATATAAATTTGAACGAACAGCCGATCGGCTGGTATTGAAGAAGGGTGTCAAATGAGATCAATTGAACTGAAGACGTCAATTCCTGGTCCTAAGTCCACCGCACTCTCGGAGCGTTCGAAGGCAGCAGTGGCGCGCGGTATCTCCCAACTCACTCCGATCTTCGTTGAGCGTGCCGAAGGGGCGGTCATTGAAGATGTCGACGGCAATCGCTTCCTCGATCTGGCCGGTGGAATCGGATGCCTCAACGTGGGTCATTGCAACCCCTGGGTCACAGCCGCTCTGCATTCGCAGGTAGACCGCTTCCTTCACACCTGCTTCATGGTGACGCCCTACGAGTCGTATATAACTCTGGCAGAAAAGTTAAACTCGCTCGCTCCCGGTAGCGGGCCAAAGAAGACGATCCTGCTGAATAGCGGCGCTGAGGCCGTCGAGAATGCCATCAAAATCGCTCGCGCCTACACCAAACGTCCCGCGGTAATCTGTTTCGAAGATGGCTTTCACGGGCGCACACTACTAACGCTGTCTCTTACCAGTAAGACGCATCCCTACAAGGCCGGCTTTGAGCCGTTCCCCGGAGAGATTTACCGGGTTCCTTACGCTTACTGTTATCGCTGCTCTTACAATCTTACTTATCCGGATTGCCACTTACATTGCGCCAGGCACCTGGAAGATACATTCAAGCGTGTTGTCGCAGCAGAGTCTGTCGCTGCGATTATCGCCGAGCCGGTTCTCGGGGAAGGCGGCTTTGTTGCACCCCCACCGGATTGGCTCAGCACCGTCCACGAGATCTGCCGCAAGCACGGCATTCTCCTGATCGCCGATGAGGTGCAGACCGGCTTCGCCCGCACCGGTAAGTTCTTCGCCTGCGAACATTATGGAGCCGAACCGGACCTTCTCGTCAGTGCCAAAAGTCTGGGCGGCGGTCTGCCCATCGCGGCCGTGACCGGTCGCGCTGAAATCATGGATAACACCGGCCCGGGATCGCTGGGCGGCACCTTCGGAGGCAATCCCCTATCCTGCGTAGCGGCGCTTGCTGCCATTGAAACCATTGAAGAGCTCGCTTTGAACGACCGCGCATTACGGCTCGGTGAGGTCTTTCGGAATCGCGCCGCAGCCTGGCGCACGCGCTATCGCTCGATCGGTGATATCAGGGGTCTGGGCGCAATGCAGGCGATGGAACTCATTCACGGCGACGGCTCGAAAACTCCGGACCCCGAACTTACAAAACAGATCACCCGCTATTGCTACGAACACGGTGTGATTCTCGTCACAGCAGGTTCTTACAGTAACATCATTCGTCTGTTGATGCCGCTGGTCATCTCCGATGCGCAATTCGATGAAGCGCTCGACGTGATTGAGGCGGCACTTTCTGAAGCCTGCCGGGTGGGGCTTGCGCCTGAGGCCGCCGAAGCACCGGTGGCGGTTGCGTGAAGCCGGCCGCTTCTCTTGTCCTTATCTTCACGCTTCTCCTCGCGTCTTGTCACACGAGCAGACCCACTCTCGGTCTGCTGGTGTGGGAAGGTTACGCTGATCCATCCTTCATTCACGGCTTTGAAGAGGTGTGTAAGTGCAACGTCAACGCCTCATA
>CBAAAA010000064.1:0-13993 GCA_964658695.1 uncultured Solirubrobacteraceae bacterium
AATAGCTGTTTGCCGCTTCAGGTAACGCGGATTGTGGAAGACGCTTCGCGGTGAAATCCACCGGTCTCGGGGAAAACTGCTGCGGGTTATTGCGTACGGTCTGCAAACTGAGCGCGGCGAAGTAATTGACCTGCCTGAAGGACTTTGCTTCATCCAGGTGGCCCTGAGCATCGAGCACGAGCCCGCCGGGCATTGGGCCGGCTACGTAGTTCTGCAAGTCGAAGATGCTGTTGTTGTCGCCCAGGCTCATGGCGGGAACGAGCTCGCTAAGGCGCTGCTGGAAAGGACGTTCGGGGTTGGGGTGAACGGCAAGCAAGGCTCGCATCTGCGCGACATAAGCCTTGTAGCTGGACTCTTCGTGTTGTAACGACGCAAGCCGGTCTGCCAAACGCCGCGCCGGATTGGTCCCCTGGTGTGGAGGCCGCAATTTCGATGGCTGCTGAGGCAAATTGTCCTTGTCAGCTTTGATGTCTCCGGCTACCGTTTGCAACTCCTGGTCAAGCTCATCCAGTTCGCTGGACCAATCCGTCCGGTGACCATCGACAGTGACCTGCAGAGCATGGGTCGCAGCTCTTCGAACAGCTGGGGGCAAATCGTTCCGGCAGAGCTGCTGCAGCAATATCTGAATCTTATTCAGGTCGCTGTTACGCAGATGGACCGAGGCGCGCTCGTTTCCGTCCAGATCAAGCCACGCGGTCGGATACTCGGATGACTGCCCCGCCAGATAAAACGAGGCCGTGCTTGGCGTGATGACGCGGTGAACCATCGGGTCAAGACCGCGCAGCTTGAATCTTTCCAGTTGGTGGCGATTCGTGAGCACATGATGCGCACCGCCGGCCGGGCTGTTGAAGAAATCGGGCAGGCTATAGCTTTGGCTGATCACATCCGGCACGTTGTTCATCCCATGGTCGGAAACCATGGCGATGGTGGTATCCACCGGCATGTTCCCGGATTGAATGCCAGCCCAGATCCGGCCAACCACCGTGTCGAGATGCTTCAAGTCGCCGAGGAGTGTTTCGGGGCGGTTCGTGGCATGACCTTCGTGATCCAAGTCGCCGGTGTAAAGATCAAGGTAAAGATTGCTCGTGCCTTTCAGTCCTATATTTATCTGTGACTCCGTCTCATGCTCCCAAAGATCTCCCAGAGAAGGCGTCTCCGCATTCTCAACGCTGGACAAAAGAACTTGCGACGAAAAACGCCGCTTCAAAACGTTCTTCAAGGTAGTGAAGTTTACTCCGCGCTGGAATAATTGAAAGCTCTGGTAAACCTCCGCAGGCTGATAGGCGTCGATGATCAGCGGAATGCCTGCCCGATCCAACACTTCCACTCCCGGCATATCGACCTGCTGTTGACGCGCGTACCCGACGTAGAACGGAAAGAAGTTCAGGTAATCGTACACCTCGCCTGTATAGCGGTCGTATTCCGCATTGCCGCGTATGACGGTGTGGTGACCGGTGTCGAGCATGGACCACGACGGGGCCGAAAGGCTGATTCCTCGCGTGTAGAAGTTCTCGAAAACAGTCCCGTTTTCGCGAAAGACGTGCTCGATCCAGGGAAGTTGCGATTTACCGGTAGCAGGATCCGTCTGAGCCATCGTCCGGTAGAGGAGGTCAGCGTTGAGCCCGTCTACCTTGACTACTACGATGCGGCGTGCTGCCGGTAGAGGAATGGCGCTGAAAATCAGACAAACAATGGCCGCAACCAGCCTGTTCACTTATGCAGGTCCGAAACACGGAAGGCGTTCTCCGCTACCCTGGTGGAGGCTGCAATGTTTCCGGGACTCGCGATGACTGGTTGGTTAGTGTCCCGCATGGCCAGCAGGGCAAATGAACAATCAGCCTCCAGCTGCGAGTCCCTGGTCGTGTCTCTTAGATGTTTCAGAGTAGCCGCCGCCTCCTCTCGCACATTCTTAGACCGCACGCCCGGGAGAAGCTCCGATAATTCTTCCACCGCCGCCCGTAAGCGGCCTGCGTCGAACGCGACTTCGGGGCTTGGCCCGGAATTCACCGCGGCGCCCAGCATGTTCAAATCCGCACGCACGCGTCGGGCTCGATTCAACTCTGGGATCAGTTCCGCATCTTCATTCTTATGCTGCGAAGAGAACAGACCCAGTGAGGCACTATGTGCGAAAGCTTGGGCGGCAAGAACCTGCGATGTCTTGCCAAAATCCGCCAGTTCCGCCTGCCTTGTTTTCTCCAGGCGACGTCCCAATTCTCCTGAAGAGACTTCTTTTAACAACGCGCCAAATTGCGCATCCGCCACCTTGATTTCGCGATCCGGCGAAGCGTCGAGAGGATTCATCGCAACTGAATCGATCCGGCGCTGGAGCAGGGTCTTCAGACTCGGATCCATGCCGCTATCGAGCGCCAGGGCAGAGCGAAATTGCGAATAAGAATCGAGGCGTAACGCCGCGTCCATTCCTCTCCCGTGCCGCGATGCTACGAAGTCATAGGCGCTGGCTCCCGCGTAGTAGTACCAATTGGTGAAGTGTGAGATACCGATAATTCCACTTGTGATCTCGTTGATCGTTCGCTGTGTCATTTCATTGCGCCGGACGTGAAGTTTATCCCGGAAATCAATCATGAGCAGCGGGAACTTCGGATACACAAGACTGTAAGCACCGAGCGGAATCAGTCTAACCTCGCGAGCACCGGTCGCTCCTGCCGGGAGCAAGACGCCGTTCCCATCGACTGACCTTTCGAACACCGGTCCTTCCCACTGACGAAGACGGCCATCCGTCCAGGGGTCTCGTAAATTGAGGGCCTTCCAAACCGGTGTATGGGACGAGTCGACGGGCTCACTTGCCCCGGGGTCAATCGGAAACCAGAGAAGACCGTAGGCTCCTGATGTGCCGGATACATCGAGAGACTCAAAAAGCAGCCCGGTCTTTTCCGCAAAGCCTCGCAACAGGTCCCAGTTGCGGCTTCGAATCGTCTCCTGTTCTGCAATCTCTCGCTCGCCAACGCGCTGTGCCTGATGTTCACCCACCAAGCCACCTAGCAGGCTTTCCCGGAGGGCTAAACGAGCAATGACCGTGTTAACCTCCGCCTGCGTAAGCCCATCGTCAGACCCCTCTTTCGGAGCCTGGCGAAGATAGTTGATGGCTTCCTCCAGGTGAGCGCGTTCGCGAGCCACTTCATTGGTCCGATAAGCACGAGAGGTTGCCCTTACCGGCATACTCAGCGGGTCGAGAACGGTCCATTGCAAGACAGTTCGAATCACCTGCACCGCCATAGGTTGTTCCGGCTTCGTGAGGTCCATCAGCGGTTTCACAGCATGGCCCTCGCTGATTTGTGTAGACCCACTGCCTACCCGCCAGTAGAAAAACGGGACACCCGCCAGAATCTTTTGTCCAACATTGGGCCGGGTAAAACTGAGCAGCCACACGTAACTTATCCGATCGTTTTCGATCTGACTATCACCCAGGGTGTCACGAAGGACGGATAGCAAGGGGATGGCAGAGCTACTGTCTGCGGAAGCCCCGCACGAGTTACAAAACAGTGTCACCAGCTCAGCTGAATTACCAACTTGCGTCGATTGCCAGTAGTAACGCAGAAGCTGAGGCTGAGGAGTCGGAGCAATAGCCGCTTCAGAGGCATACGTTGGCGTTGGCGCCAGCGAACCAACAGCAACAACCAGCAAAGCTACTACGCGTAACACCGTGTTGTTTCCCCTCTTCAGCAGGATCTCCAGTTGTGTGATGCAATTTCTCGGCCAATCTATGCGCCTTTCGCCATTCTTAATCCCAAAACCAGGCAAGCGTGTTACGTTGAAGCTAAGTGCAACTGGATCTGACGCTGAACGCACTGTGGCTATTGGTGGGCATCCTGGCGATCGGGATGACCCTGCACGCGTCGTCCGGCAAAGGTGGATCCAGGGGGTGGCGACTCGCCGGCATTGTGCTCGTTCTTGCCGCCTTGTTTCCCTTCATCTCTGCTACCGACGACATTCTTCGAGTGGAGCACTATTCTGCTGAGCAGCAAGGGGCATCTGAGCGGCCGGGGACCCCTGGCCATGGAAGACAACACTCCCAACGAACGACAAACGGGGATGATCTAGTTCGTTTATATGAGGCGATGGATGCACCACTGGTTCCAAATGTGATCGCAATCGCCGTCGTGCTCCTATTGATTTCGTTTGTGACGGTAGCTCGAGAAGCGATCCTGACCACGGTCGCTCCGAGCAAATTCGGTCGTTCCCCTCCAACATTCTTCTCAGCAGCTTAGAGGAAGAACTTGTATCTGGAGGAGAAGATGGAGCGCCAACATTGGCGTCTGTTCCTCGGCTCGCTGTTCGTAACGGCATCGTTCGCGCAAACGCCTGCGCCTTCGAAGATCCTTACGTGGCAGGCCGCCGAGAGTGAGTTCAGATCGAACAATCCGACGTTACTGGCTGGCAAGGTCAACATTGACGAGGCTCGCGCAGACGAGATCACCGCGTACCTGCGTCCGAACCCTAACTTCAATCTGACGCTGGACGATCTGGGAGTCTTCACTTACAGTCCTTTCCAGCCGACCGCGAACGCGATTCTGGCTGGTTCGGTGGACTATCTTCACGAGCGCAGGCACAAGCGCGAATTGCGGCTGCAAAGCGCCCAGATGGGAACTGCCGTCGCGGAATCGACACAGGCCGATCTGGAGCGAAACCTGTTATTCGGCCTCCGTGATGCTTTCGTGCGCACGCTTTTGGCCAAAGCGGTGGTGCAACTGGCGCAGGAAAATATCGGCTACTACGACAAAGAGATTGACATTGGCCGCAAGCGTTTAGAGGCTGGCGCAATGGCGCAAGTGGACTTCCAGCGGATCGAACTGCAACGGGTGCAGTATGAAGCCGACCTGGCAACCGCTCGGGTGAACCTGCGCACGGCGAAGATCGATCTGCTGCAGTTCCTTCGAGACCGCACTCCGGTTGAGGAGTTCGACGTCAAAGAGGACTTCGACTACGATGAACCGGCCGTCAAGCTAGAGGAGTTGAAGACTACCGCGCTGGCTGCCCGACCCGATCTTAAGGAGGCGCAACAGTCGCTGGAAATGGCCCGGGTGGACCACCGCCTTGCCGAGGCAAACGGATCAGCGGACCCCACTTGGTCGGTTGATGTGGGCCGCCAGCCGCCGCTGGTGTTCTACGCCGGCTTGAGCGTATCCATACCGCTGCGTATCTTCGATAAGAATCAGGGTGAGAAGCTGAAGACCCAACTCGACATCGGCAAAAACGAGAAACTGAGAGACGCCTCACAGGTTGGCGTGCTACACGACGTCGAGTCGGCTTACGCCAGCGTCGAGAGCACGCTGGGGCAGCTGCGGCCTTACAAAGAACGTTATTTGAAGGAGGCAGCGGACGTACGAGAAACCGTCTCCTTCTCCTATCTGCATGGAGCAGCATCGCTGTTGGACTTTCTAGATGCGCAGAAAGCATATCGGGACACGGAGCTGAGCTACTTGAATCTGGTCGGCGCTTATTTGAGTGCGTCCAATCAATTGAATTTTTCTGTTGGACGGGAGGTGCTTCGATGAGTCGCCATGGGGTTGGTCAATATCGATTTGTGACGGCGATGAGCATTGTGCTGGCGACAGCCGGACTCGTGGGATGCGGCTCGTCTGAAAAAGCCAATCCGGCCGACGAAGCGCCCCCTGACGCAAAGGTCTCGGTACAGAATCCTGACCTGAATATTCTCAAGGTAGACCGGCCCGAGCGTTTCCGCGTTGTCGAGGTTGGGCAACGCGAGGATGTGCCGCAGTTACACGTCACCGGCGTCATCAATCCCGACGTCGACAGGTCGATTCCCGTTGTTTCGTTGGCGTCCGGTCGCGCCGTTGCACTGTACACCAAGCTTGGTGACGACGTAAAAAAGGGGCAGTTGCTGCTACAGGTTCTGAGCAATGATATATCCGCCGGTTTCTCCACCTACGAGCAGGCCAAAGCGGACGAGGTTCTGGCCAAGAAACAACTGGAGCGCGCACGGCTGCTTTTTGACCACGGTGCGATCGCCCGCAACGATCTTGAGGTCGCAGAGGATGCGGAGCAGAAAGCGCACGTCGCTCTCGATGCCGCGGCGCAACAACTCCACACATTGGGAGGAGACGTTAACCACCCAAGTCCCGTGGTGAACGTGTACTCGCCCGCAACCGGAACCGTGGTCGAACAGAATGTTGTCCCGAATGCCAGCGTTCACACTCCGGATAACCAGCCGAATCTTTTCACTATCGCCGACCTTTCCTACATCTGGGTCCTATGCGATGTGTATGAAAACGACCTTCCGATTGTGCGGGTAGGAGATAAGGCCGATGTTCGGCTAAACGCCTACCCCGATCGAGTGTTCACCGGGCGTGTTAGTAACATCGGCAAAGTACTGGACCCCAACTTGCGCACGGCGAAGGTTCGCATCGAGATACGAAATCCCGGAATCATGCGCTCGGGCATGTTTGCGACGGCCACCTTCTACGGCTTGCACGGGAAGCAATATGCGACGGTCCCTTCGACGGCTCTGCTGCGGCTGCATGACCGCAACTGGGTATTTGTTCCTGTCAGCAATGGAGAGTTTCGGCGAACCGAAGTGACGGGGACGGAGCCGTTCGGAAATCTTCAGCAAGTCGCTTCAGGGGTTAAGCCGGGCGATAAAGTTGTGAATGATGCACTGGCGCTCGAAGCTGAATCAGAACAGTAGACGCAGGTTCCCGGCCTGACCCTGGAGTGACTGATTCCGCAAAACCTACGATGCCGCAAGAGTCACCTTCGACAGCGCGCCTGGAAGCTTTCTCCGATGGGGTAATCGCAGTGATCATCACCATCATGGTGCTCGAGTTGAAGGTGCCTCACGAAAACGGGGCCGCCGGTTTGATCGCGCTGACGCCGATCCTGCTAGTGTACCTGCTTTCGTTTGCCTTCACGGGAATCTACTGGATTAATCATCAACACCTGGTGCGGCGAATTGAAAAGGCGGATGTCGTCGTTCTCTATGCGAATCTCGGCTTCCTCTTCTGCCTCTCTTTGTTGCCGTTCTGCACAGCGTATGTGCTTGACAAAGAAATGGATCCGTTCTCGGTCTCACTATATGCTGCATCGATGTTGCTGACCGGATTTTCTTTTCTGCTGCTTCGCCTGGCGATCCATCGCAAGCTGCGCCATGGAGGCAACCTGCAGCGCGAGGACGCAGCCACTCGGGATAAACATCTGGCGAGTCTGGCGCTTTATCTGGTCGCCATTCCGCTCGCGTACTTTCATGCGCGGGTCGCGATGCTGATCATAGCGGTGGTGACGATCATTTGGACGATTCCGACGTTTGCCGCACCCAAAAAAATCGGCTGATTGAGATTAGTCCTCGCGCAAGGCGGCCATGGGGTTCAGCCGAGAGGCACGCAATGCGGGAAACAGGCTCGCCGCCAACGCGACCACAGCCAGAAGCAGTATGGCTGCTGTAATAGTCGTCGGGTCAGCCGGCTGCAGGCCATAAAGTAAAGATTTAGCCGTCTGCGCTGCTGCAATCGACAGAACCGTGCCGATGACCAGACCCGAGGCAACCAGGATGCCGGCTTCACGCAGCACCAACTGCAGGATAGTTGAGGCGTTCGCCCCCAGCGCGATTCGAATCCCAATTTCGTTGCGGCGGCGAGCCACCATATACGAGATCACGCCATACAGGCCAACCGTGGCGAGAATCGCCGCAAGTATGCCAAAGAGCCCTGAGAGTGTGGCCATCAGCCGTTCGCGCAGAAGCGAATCGCGGAGTTGGGTCTTAAACGAAGAAAAATCAAGCGATGCCGAGGGATTGGCGCTCATGATGGTTCGCTTCACTTCAGGGATCAGCGCACTGAGCGGGGCTGACGATCGGATCACGAAATTAATCCCAGGGAAAGGGTCCTGTTCCTGGCCGGCTCCAAGGTAGACAAGAGGCTGAAAGTCCTCGCGCAGATTCTGATATTTCGTGTTCGCCGCCAGCCCAACGATTTGAAAGACGTGTTCTGGCTGCCCGGGCTCGGGGAGCAGCCGGAATTGTTTTCCAAGCGGGTTCGCGCCTCCGAGAAATTTTTCGGCGAACTTTTGGTTGACGATCGCAACTTCGGGGGAAATTGTGTTGTCATGCTCATCGAAGTCCCTGCCGCTGACCAGACGCGACTTCATCGTCACGAAGTACCCGGGGCTGACGCGATTGAACCATGGGATCGCTTTCTCTTGTTTTTCCCTGCCGAGAATCTGGATGTATTCGTTCCAGTAGTTACCGCCAACGGGAACCACATGGGCGGTGGCCGCGCTTTCGACACCAGGGGTTTTCCGAACCCTGTCCAATAAGTCCTGAAGGTAAGCGGCGCGGCGGGTTGCCGGGTAATGGGATTGCGAGATGTCGATGCTTGCAATCAGCAGCCCGTTTTCCTGGAAGCCTGCGTCCAGAGTCAGTAGTTTACTGAGACTGCTGACAAACAGCAGCGCCCCAACCAGCAGTACGAGCGACAGCGATACCTGACTGACGACCAGTACGCGACGCACGCCGAACTTCTCCCGGCTTGCCGTCAGCCCGCGTCCCGAATTTCTCATTGCTGCCACCGGAGTGATACTTGCGGAGCGCAGCGCCGGGTAGAGACCGAAGATCAGACACGTGATAAGCCCCACTGCCCCGGTAAAGGCAAGCACGGTCCAATCGGGTCGCAGATCGAGGAAAATCCGGTTTCCCTCTGATGCAAGAAACGACGTGAGATAACGGCTCAGAAACTGGGAAACCACAATACCGCCGCCAACTCCGATGGCCGCCAGCAGAATGCTCTCGGCGAACATCTGCCGGATGAGACGCCCCTTGCCGGCGCCGATCGCAAGGCGAATAGCGACTTCACGCTCCCGCACGCTGGCACGGGCCAGCATCAGGTTCGCCAGATTTGCGCAGGCGATCAGCAGCACGAGACCGGCAATCGCAAGCAAGAACAAAAGCGGTTCCTCGTACTGGTGGCGCAGCGACGAAACTCCCGAAGCGGCTGCCTTCGTGATCAGCTTGTATTTTCTGTAGTAATTCTCGTCCTCTGGCCGCAGGTTGGGCGGCAGTGCGTTTTCAAAGACGGCCGGTGAGATGACACCGAATTGCGCTTTTGCTCGCGAAAGACTCCATCCCGGTTTCAGCCGGCCATCCACCGCAAGCCACCAGTCCCTTCTCGTGTTTATGTGGCTGTGTACGCTGTTTAAGATCGGCTCCGCACAGATAGGAAGCGCCACATCGAAGCTTCGTCCCACTTCCAGGCCAAAGAACCCCGGAGGTGTCACGCCGATCACCGAGACGCGATGACTCTCAAGTGATACCTGCTTGCCGATCACAGCGGCATCTCCGCCCAACTCGCGCTGCCAGAAGCCGTAGCTTACGACAGCTCCCGAAGCGTCGCAGCCCGGCCTGTCGTCCTGCCCCGTGAGGAGCCGCCCCAGCAGCGGAGTGACGCCTAAAGTTTTGAAGAAGTCTCCACTGACCCACAATCCGTCCGCGAGCTTGACTTGGCCGCGCTCGGCAAGATTCCAATGCGCATCGCCCCACGCGAACACCCCGGAGAAGGATTGCTGCAAAGTGCGAATCTGCTGCCACTGCTCGTAGGTCAAATCCGAGTTCCGGGAAGAGAAACTGCCGTTGCAGCAGTGTGGATCGTCTGCGATTCTGACCCTCGCCAACTGCTCCGGATGAGAGACCGGGAGCATGCGCAGGCGGACAGAATCGAGGAGTTGAAAAATGGCTGCGTTAGCACCGATTCCCAGCATCAAAGAGACTGCGGCCACCGCAAAAAACCCCGGGTTCAGGCGCAGCAGCCGGAATGCATAGCGAAAGTCTCCTATGGTTTCTTCGAACCACGAAATGGTGTTCATGCGGTAAATCTCCTCTCGAATCAGGGCCGGATTTCCAAACTTACGGTAAGTGGCGACAGTGGCGTGAGCCGGCGACATACCCCGGGCAATGTTTTCGGCGATTTCGATTTCAAGATGGCACTCGATTTCGCGCATACGCTCGGCATCCCACCAGCTGCGCCGTCGAAATCGCCGCCAGCTCATTCTTGTTTATTCCTCCACCGGCCGTAGCACCTGATTGACTGCTCGGACAACCCGGTCCCAGCGCGTCATTTCAGCGCCAAGCTGTTTGCGTCCGCCGGGAGTGAGGCGATAGTAACGCGCCTTCCGATTGTTCTCGGATGTGCCCCAGAACGATGCAATCCAGCCTCGGTCCTCCAGTCGATGCAGTGCCGGATATAGTGAACCATGCTCAACCTGTAGAACCTCTTCCGAGCGCTGCTCAATCACCTGCGCGATGGTGTGCCCATGCGCCGGACCCACCGCCACCGTCTGTAAAATCAGCATATCTAGGGTGCCCTGCAGTATTTCCGTAGGCGTATTTGCTGCTTGTTTCTTTCCCATCCGATTCTGTCAGCGAGTATACTCCAGTCGACTTTCTACCGGAAGCTGCAGGCTGCTTATTTATCGAATGTCACCCACGGCGCACCAATCCGATATGCTGGCAACGGATCGATCGTGCCCGTTCCCAAGCCATCCTTTTCAGAAGTTTCCCAGGCCGCTACTCCCGCCGGACATCTGCGCTGGTACATCTGCGGCCTGTTGTTCTACGCAACCACGGTCAACTACGTCGATCGCCAGGTCCTTGGATTGCTGAAGCCGGTAATCTCCCGCGAACTGGGCTGGCATGAGTCGGATTTCGGGTGGGTGATCTTCGCGTTTCAGGCCGCGTATGCATTGATGCTGCCCATCGCCGGGCGCATGATCGACTGGCTGGGAACGCGGATCGGATATGCACTCGCCGTTGTGGTGTGGAGCTGCGCCGCAATGTCTCATGCACTGGCGCGCAGCTCGATACAGTTCGCAGCCGCAAGATTTTCTCTCGGACTGGGAGAAGCCGCCAACTTTCCCGCCGCGATCAAAACCACGGCTGACTGGTTCCCCAAAAAGGAACGCGCGCTCGCAACGGGAATTTTCAACAGCGGCTCGAATCTAGGCGCCATCATCGCCCCATTGCTGGTTCCGTTAGTTGCGATGCATTTTGGCTGGAGATCGTCGTTTCTCGCAACCGGCGGGCTGGATGCCATCTGGCTGGTTCTCTGGCTGACAACCTTTCGCATACCGGCTGAGAACAAGCGCTTGACCTCCGGCGAGCGAGCTTACATTGAATCCGATAGCGACCCCGAACAGCCGCGGCGGGTTCCTTATCGCGTGTTGCTCGGCAAGAAAGAAGCCTGGGCCTTTCTTCTCGGCAAATTCCTGACGGATCCGGTCTGGTGGTTTTATCTCTACTGGCTCCCGGGATTCCTCAACCGCAGGTATGGTCTGGACCTCTCGCATCTGGGCCCTCCGCTGATCACTATTTATCTGGTCGCTGATATCGGTTCCATCGGCGGCGGATGGCTATCCAGCAAACTGCTGGCGCGTACGGGGGATGTGACGCGAGCGCGCAAGACGGCGTTGCTGACGTGCGCGCTGATGACGACCCCAGTCATCTGCGTCATGTGGACCCGCGGGAATCTATGGCTGACGGTTGCACTGATCAGTCTGGCCGCGGCTGGACATCAGGGATGGTCGGCCAATCTCTACACTCTGACTTCAGATACATTTCCGCGGAAAGTCGTAGGATCTATCGTCGGCCTGGGCGGATTTGGCGGCGCCATCGGCGGCATGTTGGTCGCGCCTGTAATCGGCTACTGGCTCGACTTCTCGCATGAAGCATATGGACCTCTGTTTCTGGTCGCTGGACTCATGTACATCTTCACATTGAGCGTCATCCACCTGCTGCTCCCGAGACTGCGGCAGGTGGAAATCTAGCTGCGTTCGTCGCCCCTACTCGACGCCGGCGGTCACCAAGTCTGGCGCGGCTTCCGGATGCTTGTGGGTTGCGGCGCTGGTTTCTACAAAGCAGCGGAGCACTTCCGCAACGCTCCAGGCCTGGGCGCAGCAGCCGCGGGGACTGAAGGGCGGCTCGGCATCGAAGATCTCACTGATGGTCCCGACGCAGGCGCTCTGCAGATGATCATGAAACCCGCTGAGAAAGCCTCGAGCCGTTTCGAGATCGCCAGGATAAAGCTTCAGCCATGCATCGACGAAAGGTCCGATGAGCCATGCCCAAACGGTGCCCTGGTGATAGGCGGCGTCGCGGGAACGCAAATCTCCGTCGTATCGAGGCTTGTAGTCCGGCTCATCCGGAGCCAGGGAGCGCAAGCCCACCGGAGTGAGCAGTTTTTGCCGCACAGTCGTGACCACTGCTGCCCATTTGTCCTGATCCAGAACGGAGTGCTCCAGGGAAATGGAAAAGATCTGGTTGGGGCGGCAGGCCGGATCGTCCGGTTCTCCATTCAGTTGATCCACCACGTCAAAAAGATAGCCCGTCTTTTCATTCCAGAAGCGCCGGTTAAAGGACTCCTTGCATTTTCGGGCGTGCTCGGAGATGCCATCTGCCTCAGCAGTGCGGTGCGACTGCCGCAGCCAGTTCTCCAATAGCGAGAGCGCGTTGTACCAGAGGGCGTTAATCTCGACCGCCTTCCCCCGCCGCGGCGTGACCACCCAGCCATCGACTTTAGCATCCATCCAGGTCAGCTGATAGTCTTCCTGGCCTTGCACCAGCAGTCCGTCCGATGGATCCACGTGGATGTTGAATAGCGTACCTCGAAGGTGATGCCCCACGATATCCAGCAGACGGGGCAGCAGCTGATTCAACAGATGCCTGTCGTCTGTCTTCTGCAGGTAGCGGTTGACGGCGTGGAAGAACCAGAGGGTCGCGTCGGCAGTGTGATAGAGCCCTTCCGTGTGCCCTTCCGGGAACATGTTGGGGATGAGTCCTTCGTGGATGTAGTGGGCGAAGGTGCGCAGGATGTAGCTGGCTTCGATCTGTCTGCCGGTTGTCAGAGTCAATCCTTCAAGACTGATCATGGTGTCGCGGCCCCAGTCTGTGAACCAGTGGTAACCGGCGATGATGCTGCGGATCTCATCCCCTGCGGCGCGAGCTCGGGCGGTGTCCTCACGGCGGCCGACTGGAAAAAAGACAAACTGATCCGCCGCCCATACCAGATCTCGGCACTCAGGACCGCAGACCGCCGGATGCGCTTCGATCAACAATCGGCGCTTGCGGTCAGTCTCAGCGTCCCAGGCCTGCTGCGGCGTCAGCGCGGAAATGATCTCCCAGCTCTCGGTGGACGCCACCAGCGTCGCCTCGTAGTTTGGTCCAATCGAAACGGAGAAGTAACCAGGGCTCCAGAGATCCCCCCGATGCGCGTACCCGCGGCCTCTCTCGATCTCATAGATCAGATCCTTGGTGGTCTGGAAGTCAATGGCGAAAGTTGCTTCTTTGCCGAGCCACGTCATCCGCAATGGAGGCAAATCGGAGCCCATCTTCTTCAACTCGTAATGGCCTTCGCGCACTTCCAGAGAATACGGAGAAAGCGGCGTGCTGACAGGCGCTTCGTGCGGGCGCATGTTCACGCAGGGTCGAAGCTCCAGTTTGATCGATCCTGTTCCGTAAACAATGCGATAGCTGACATACACCGTGTTCTGCCGATGCGGCACTACCAGCCGCTTCTCCAATGTCAAATTGTTGATCTCGTAAATCCAGACCGGCAACCCCTTATCGAGTCGAAAGCCGGTGAGGTACTGAACACCTTCCACATACTGGTTTCCAACAGCGACTTCTCCGCTCAGGCGGACCCGGTTGCCGTCCGGCAGAACCAGGTACTCCACCAGATCGTTCAACATCATCGTGCGCCCGAGTGGCGTCGGAAGAGCGGCAATCAGGTAACCGTGAAAGACCCGCGTAAGAGCTCCGCCAACGGTCCCGGAGGCGTAACCGCCGAGACCATTGGTGACCAGCCACTCGGTCTCCTTTACGGCTTGGATTGTCTCGTCGTTCAGCGGATCGCTGGGATTGCGTTGGAAGGTAGTGTTCATCTCGTCTGCTTTGGCGGCTTTTTCTTAGCCGGTTTTTGTTTGGGGCCACACGGAACCGGGTGCAGCACAACCGCTGCTTCACCCGGGATTTGCCAGT
>CBAAAA010000065.1:0-12377 GCA_964658695.1 uncultured Solirubrobacteraceae bacterium
TGGAGAGCGCGGGTTTCGGCACATTCACGGCCAACGCGGACGTGCAGGTGGACGCGACGACGCAGGTGAATGCAACGCTCTCACCAGCCAGTGTTCAGACCAGTGTGGAGGTAACGGACGCCACTCCGCTGCTCACGACGGATCGGGCGGAGGTAGCCACGACGTTGACGGGTCAACAAGTCAACGAGCTGCCTGCTTTGGACCGCAACGTGACGAATCTGCTGCTGCTGGTTCCGGGTGTGGAACGCAGCAACGAACAGATGGCAACGAGCGAGAACCCGCAGCAGGGCTTGCAGGTGACGGTGAACGGGCAGTTCTCGACCAACAATGGATTCGTGCTCGACGGCACCGAGAACGAAAGCGCGATTCTTGGGATTGCGGTGGTCAATCCGAACATCGATTCGCTGCAGCAGTTCAAGATCAGCACCAGCAACTACGACGCGGAGTTCGGTGCGGCCTCGGGGGCGTTGATTCAGGCTACGACGAAATCGGGAAGCAATCAGTGGCATGGATCGCTGTTCGAGTATCTGCAGAATAATCTGACGAATGCAACGAACCCATTTACCCAGATCAATCCACCGCTGCACTGGAACCAGTTTGGCGGCTCGGTCGGGTTTCCGGTGCTGAAGAATAAGCTGTTCGGGTTCTTCGACTATCAAGGCACGCGGCAGCACAACGGCGGGAGCATTCTGACGACGAGTCCGACGCAGGCGGAGCGCAACGGGGACCTGAGCGCATTGTTAGGAAACTACATTTGTGCGGACGGCCCGAATTCGCCTACGCCGTGCGCAAACCCGGTGAACGTCAAGACGACTGAAGGCGCCACGGTACCAGCGCAGGCCGGGATGGTGTTTGATCCCTCAACAGGCGATCCGACGACGGGCTCGGGACGCGAGGTGTTTTCGCAGAATGGCCGCATCAATGTCTTCACGCCTTCGGCCGCGATGCAGAAGCTGTTGTCGAACGTGCCGCTGCCCAACAACGGGGACGGCATTTACAACAACTACATCAGCGGGGCGGTGCAGAAGTTCGACACCGATCAATATGACGGGCGGGTGGATTACAACCTCAGCAGCACGACGCACGTGTTCGGACGCTATACGCTGGCCGATTACAACAATTACTCACCGGCGGCATTCGGCGATGCAGGCGGCGGTCCGAGCGCATTCAATTTTTCAGGCGACTCGATTGACCGGAATCAAAGTCTGGCGATGGGATTCGATCATACGTTCAGCCCGACGTTGTTGACGGACGCGCGCTTCGGGTTCACCCGGTACCGGATTCGCGTGCAGCCGAACGACGCGGGCACGACACCGGCCAGCGATGCGGGGCTGCCGGGACTGAATACGGGCTCGGAGGATACGACAGGGCTACCGGCGATTTACATTAATGGCAGCGCTGGGTTGAACTTCGGCTACGGGCTGGGTGTGAACCAGTGTAACTGCCCGCTGAAGGAGACGGAGAACCAGTTTCAGTGGGTGAATAACTGGACGAAGATCGCGGGCGATCATACGATCAAGTTTGGGGTGGATATCCGGCGCGCACAGCAGCAGCGGATTCCGAGCGATCAGCATCGTTCCGGGGAGATCAACTTCAGTGACAGCGTGACCGGCAATCCGGATGTGGATGCCGTGGGGAATGGGCTATCCACTGGCTCGGGACTGGCCTCGTACCTGCTTGGGCTGCCCAGCAGTTTTGATCGATACTATACAGGGTCCGACTACTATCCGGGTCTGCGGCAGACGCGGTTGTTTCTGTTCGCGCAGGACTCATGGCGGGTGACGTCGAAGCTGACGTTCAATTACGGTCTGCGATGGGAAGACTACCTTCCTCAGACGGCGGCGAAGCCGGGGGGCGCGGGCAGTTTCGATCCCTCGACCGGCGATATACTGGCGGCGGGCATCGGTTCGGTGCCGCGCAATCTTGGCGTCAAGGCATATAATTTGGGCTTTGCCCCGCGCGTAGGCATTGCCTATCAGGCGACTTTGAAGACGGTGATCCGCGCCGGTTATGGACGCAGTTTCAATCCTTCGGGTCTCGGCGCCGTGTTCGGGCAAGGGGCAGATTACAACCCGCCGATCGTGAACTCGCAGAGCATCAACCAGCAGAACAACTATGTTCCGGTGTTCAGCCTGTTGGGCGGTCCGCCGACTCCGGTGACCCCTCCGGTGAGTTCGAGCGGCCGTTACCCGCTGCTGGACAGTGTTGGGATCAATTACTTTCTATATCCGTTGAACTCTTATCGCATTCCGCTGGCGGACTTCTGGAACTTTACCGTGCAACAGCGGCTGACCTCTGATTTGTCGATCCAGGCGAGTTACGTGGGCAACTTTGGACGCCATCTATATGAGACCTTGAACGCGAATCAGGCGGTGCCCGGCCCTGGCGATCTTGACCCGCGGCGACCCTTCTACAATCTTTACGGGTTGGAACAGGGGCTCTATCAATATTGCAACTGCGGCAACTCGAACTACAACGCGCTGCAGGTGACGGTGCAGAAGCAGTATTCGAGGAGCCTTGATTTCCTGTTTACTTATGCGTGGTCGAAGGCGCTGGATACGACCGAGGGCGGCAACCTTCCCGCGAATAGTTACGACGTGAATGCGGATTATGGTCCGGCATCGTTCAATCGCGAGCACAATTTTACGTTCACGCATAACTGGGACCTGCCATTCGGGCGCAACCGGTATTGGAAGCTGGGAGGCAACTCGATCGCGAATCTTGTTGCCGGCGGATGGCGGCTTAGCGGCGTGCATACCTATGGCACAGGACTGCCGTACACGCCGACGGTTTCGAATGCGCCGCTGCTGAACGATTCGGACTTTTCGCAGGTGCGAGCGGACCTGGTCGGAAATCCGAACGTGCCGAATCAGAGTGCCGCAATGTGGTTCAATCCGGCCGCGTACTCGGAGCCGCAACAGCAGTACCGGCAAGGCACGGCAGGGCGCGATTCATTGATCGGGCCGCGGCTGTTTCAGTCGAACCTCTCACTGGCGAAGAACCTGCTTTCCGGGGAGCGCCGATCCCTGGAACTGCGCGCCGATGCGTTCAATGTGTTCAATCACGCCAATCTCGCTAACCCGAGTGCAGTGATTGATAATATCGGCGCTGGTCAAATTACCAGCCTTCAGGCTCCGATGCGGCAGATGCAGTTTGGACTGCATTTCCATTTCTAAGGAGCTTCTCGGAAGCTGAGAGGCTTCGCCGTTGGATCGGGCGCACAGTGCGGCCCTTTGCGTTTCTCAACAAAAAAATCCCGTGCCGGTTTCATCCGTTTGTAATCTATTGTTCGTAGATACGGATGAATGATGTATCGCCGCTTGACCGGATGATGAAATTTGTCGTGGGAGGCCTTACAGTAGCAGGGTTGTACTTACTTCACCTGTTCGGGTATCTGACGACTCCGGAAGTATTTGTGCTGACGATCTGGTTTGTGGGCGGATTTGCGGCGTTTCAATACTTGCTGAAGCCTTAGATAGCGCGGACGGTGCTTACCAAGTCGGTGGGAGCGTCTGCTTCGACGGCGAGGCTTTCGATCAGGTTGGACGCCGCCGATTCAGCTTCCGCGATCATAGCCGAGGAAACCGCAACGGTTTTGAATGCTGTGACGCAAGCCGCAGCCCGTTGGTTAAGGGCGGCATCGACTTCCAGGTTCCTGGCGCGGGCGATTGCGGTGCGGGTTCGGACCTGGTGAGACTCCTGTTTGCGAACTTCTTCCGCCGCGCTGCGTTTTTCCCGTTTGAACCCAATTTCCTGTTGGCGCCTTTCGGATTTTAGCCTGGCGAGTTCGTGGAGGCACTTGAAGAAGGCGCGATCGTGGGTGGATTGATAGCGGAAATAGAGGGCAAGGAACTTCTGTTCGTCGCTAGTAAGGTGGCGTTCGAAGAACAGACTGGACTGGAGAAACTGGGCGCGCTGGCTGAGCCACTGGTGCTGCGCCATGCGTTCGATCAAGACGTTTTCGGTGGTGGAGGCGGTGAATTGGTGATCCTCGCGGAAGCCGGTAAGGAGGCTGGCATAAGTTTCGGAGTTTTCGTGCGGGAGGATGCGGAAGACGCCTCCGGAGAGGCCGTGCTGGAGATGGTTGAGGGAAGATGCGGCTTTACCTTCGCCGGTGATGGGCCCGGTGGAGTGGGTGGCGTTTTCGCGGTTGGCTTCGAGCTGCGCAGGGGTGGACACGGGATAGGGCTCCTTTAAATGAGAAAGCGCCGGGTGGGAACTGGTGGGCTCCTCCGGCGCTTTAAGGTTCAGATGTACCATGGCGCAGCGGCGGGTTTGGTGGATGTTGTTGAATCGGTTGATGAGATGGTCTGTGACTGACATTCGCGGCCAGGAATGTTCAGGCGGAGCGACAGTTGCGTTCTGCACCGGAAGGCGATAGGGTACTTACGTGTCTAACGCCCTACGCAGTTCGATGGTTGCAATTGCATCACTAATTTTTTCGGGTTCGGGGTTGGCCGACACGGTGGTGAACGATACGGCTCCGGCAACTTTTTATACGGACTTGTCATTGACGGGAGGCGTAGAGACCTCGTCGATACCCGGTACGATCACGCTAAGCGTCAATAGCTTAATCGCGAGTGGAACGGTGGGCATCGGGCTGAGCCCGAGCGTGAGTACGAGTTCGACACTCACTTCCCCTGTGTCTGGCGTCGGAGCGACCTCGGGTGCGGGTGAAAGTTACTACTTTCAGACTGTGCCGCGGTCTGCAGGACGTATACCGGGCCGACCACGATCACGACGGGCACATTGACAATCAACGCGTCAGGGTACGCGACTTCGAGTGGTGTCCTGACGACAGCGTACGGAAGTTTCTTTCTAGGCAATGAGGAGTCAGGGTCAATGAATTCGGATGAGGGTGCGCCGGATTCCTTCCGGGTCGATGACTCGTTAACGTCGTTTCAATTGTACGAACAGTATGGAGTGGGGTTTGGGGTGGGTACGACTCCAGGGTAACGAGGGAAAGGCCGGGGCGGGAGGGTTCCCCCCACGCCGGGCGCACGCTGCACGCCAGCCAAAAACGCTGGCATGCGACGATGCCGCCGGCTCCCCCCACAAGAGGGCTGCCGCCCCCTTGTGCATCCCCCGCCAGTTGTCATCCCGGAATCAGCGGGAGGTGAAAACGTGAACGTGATTCAGTAGAATCGCAGAACCCGTTTACACAAAAAACTTGACACCACCGACCGCGCCCCCTTCGTCCAGCAGCGCGAGCGTTGCAAAAACAGGTAATGGGAAGCTTGAGCTGTGCCGCAATGACGCTCAGAATTGCGGCCGGAAGTTGCCTTACAGATGACATGGATGTTGCAACTCCATCATAGAAGGGAACTGGAACAGCCGGGCTCTGCCATGATGAGAAGCGCTGTGCCGCTTCTGCTGTTTGCGTTACTTTTGATTTCGGGATGGCTGTTCTGGCGTCGCTTCTCCGTCGTCGTGAAGAATATACGCGGCTCTCGCCCTGATCCTGACTTCCATCTGCGCCCGCTAGCTCCGCGCGGCAAGAACTTTCTTTCCGAGGTTCTGGGCCAGGCGAAGGTCATCCGCGAGCGCCCGCTTCCCGGCATCGCCCATGCCTTCGTCTTTTGGGCTTTCTGCGCGTTTGCGATCGTGACGTTGAATCATCTTGCGGCCGGCTTCTATCTCGGCTTTCTGAATTACCACTCCGGCTTCGGACTCATTTACTTCTGGTTCGCTTTCGCATTCGCCTTGACGTGCGCTGTTTCGATTGCCTACCTGGCATTCCGGCGGTTCGTTTTGCGGCCTCGCTGGCTGGGACCGGTGGCTCCCGAATCGGGCATCATCGCGGCGCTCATCTTCCTGCTGATGCTCACCTACATGCCGCAATGGTGGGTACCGGAAAGCTCCACGACGGGAGTCGTCCTCTGGTGGATTCACACGCTTACCTTGTTAGCGTTCCTGCCGCTTATCCCGCACACCAAGCATCTTCATCTGGTGCTGAGCCCGCTCACCATTCTTCTGAAGCGGGACGGCTTCTCCGAAATCCCGTCTCTCTCGAAAGATGAAGACTTCGGCCTGGTATCCGGAAAGGATCTGACGCGCATCACGTCACTGCAAGCCTACTCTTGTGTGGAATGCGGACGCTGCACCGAGCATTGCCCCGCCAACAACACCGGTAAGGAACTCAATCCCAAACTGATCGCTCTCGGCATACGCGATTACTTGAACATCCACGGTCCTGAGAACGAACTTCCCATCCTGAGCGCAACTGTCTCCGAAGCCGCTGTCTTCCAGTGCACTACCTGCGGCGCGTGCGAGTATCAATGCCCGGTCGGGATCCAGCACCTTCCGATGATCATCGGACTCCGGCGCGGCGCGGTCAACACCGGCACTTGGGAGAACGACTACGGCTCCAAGCTTTTCCTGAATCTCGAACGCAACGGGAACGCTATGGGCTTCTCCCAGACCGAACGCGATAAATTCATTGCGAAGCAACAGTTCCCGATCTTTGATGGCAGCCAGGACTACTGCCTGTGGCTGGGCTGCATGGGTTCTTA
The DNA here is from genome assembly GCA_964658695.1 of uncultured Solirubrobacteraceae bacterium. Taxonomy (GTDB): domain Bacteria; phylum Acidobacteriota; class Terriglobia; order Bryobacterales; family Bryobacteraceae; genus Bog-105. The sequence goes on from CBAAAA010000065.1 coordinate 6,513, forward strand.
CGATCCGAAGGGCCGCGAGATCATCGCCGCATTCGCCTCTGTCATGCAATATCTTGGGTCGAGTTACGGAGTGCTCAAGAAAGAGCGTTGCACCGGTGATCCGGCCCGGCGCCTGGGCAATGACCTGCTATTCAGTACGCTCGCTGAAGGAAACCTGCAGACGCTGTCCCAAACCGGTGCTAAGAAAATCATCTCCATCTGTCCGCACTGTGTCCGCACCATCGCGGAAGACTGGAGAGAGTTCGGGGCAACTGTGGACATCGTGCATCACAGCGAGTTCCTGGCCCGTTACAGCGAGCGCATTCCCCAGTCTCCCGAGAAAGAAACCATCGTCTATCACGACCCGTGTTACCTGGGCCGCTATCGGGGTGTGTATGACGCGCCTCGGCAAATCGTTGCAAAGGCGGGCAGCGTCATCAACCCGCCACGCTCCCGCGATCGCTCCTTCTGCTGCGGCGCTGGTGGAGGACTGGTGTTCTTAGGCGAGGAGACCGGGCAGCGCGTCAGCGACACGCGAGTGAAAGAACTGGCTGCCACTGGCGCAGACGCGATTGCGGCTGCCTGCCCGTTCTGCAACACCATGTTTCGCGACGCCCTCAGCACGCAACCCGGCAATGCACCCAGGCTCCTCGACATCGCCCAGATTGCTGTCCGACAGTTTGAAGCGGCACAGACTGGCATTCACCCGGACTGAGTTGGCTTGGCTCTCCATAAGCTGCACAACGGCGACAGTCTATTGAACCGAGAGTGTAGTAACATGCAGAGCCATGGCGTTCTCTGTGGTGTCTGACGCACCGGCGTCGCGCGATTTGCTGGATTTCGCCCGCTATGTCGACCCGCTCAAGTCAGTGATCAGCAACCCGGCTCTCGACACGCCGTTCACCATCGGTATCTTCGGGGCATGGGGCACCGGCAAGAGCACGCTGCTGCGCCTGCTCGAAAAAGAGCTGGAGGATCCAGGACCGGACTCACCGCGTTTTGTTTGCGTGCGATTCAATCCCTGGATGTATCGAAAGGAATGTAACATATTGATGCCGCTCCTGAACTCACTGCGGGATGCCCTCAATGAGAGTCCATGGGAGCAGGCGCGCGAGTCCGGGAAGAAGATGTTCGATGTGCTGGTGCGGCTGGGCGCCGACCTTGTCTTGAAGGCGGTCACGGCAAACCAGGTCGATCTCGACAAACTGGATAAACTTGAACGCGCCTACCTGGAGCGCAAGGGCGAGTCTGATAACCAGTTGCGTAAGCTGCGCACCACACTGGAAGCCGAAGGACAACGCCTCAAAGTTGCCCGTGTGCGAATTGTCTTCTTTATCGATGATCTCGATCGCTGCGAACCGTTGGAGATGATCGACGTTCTGGAATCGATGAAGCTATTTCTGGACGTGGAGAATATCGTGCATGTGCTGGCGCTCGATAAGGAAGTGGTGGACCGCGGGGTCAGCATCCGCTATGAGAAGTTCACGTTCTGGCAAAACCGGGGAGCAACGATGGGCGCGGAGTACCTCGAGAAGATGATCCAGATGCCCGTCTACCTGTATCCTCTGCATTCAGGCCAGATCGAAGGCTACATCAAAGCCCTTGATCAGTCCGAGGCCGTTCTGCAGCAGTTGCCGCTGCTGAAGTCAACGCTCAGCCCGAACCCGCGCAAGATCAAGCGAGCGTTGAACATGCTGGCCTGGACCAATTACCTTCTGGACACCAAAGAGGATCTGAAAGGCTTCGATCGTTACATTATGAGCGCGCTCGCGATCCTGCGAGTGGAAGAACCGGCGCTCTATCAGCAGGCTGCGGCTCTACCGTCTCTGCTAGTGGCGTTGGAGCAGGTCTACGCCGGGCCAACGGCCACACAGAAACGGGATGTGCGAAATGCCAACACCTTCATCGATTTCGGTCCCATGGCGGAGACGGTAAGGGCGCTTTGTGAGACGTACTACAAGCCGGGCGGTATGCTTACTGAAATCTTCAAGCCGAAAAAGTTCGAGGCGCGGCAGGCTCAGTTATCCAGTTATATTTCGGCTGTGGGGAGAGCCTGATGCCAAAGGGATGGGAGCGGTACGGCGCCGCCAAAGACATCTTCAGCATAGATCCCATTTTGCACTGTGTGCAAGACCCGGCGGATGCTCAAAAGTTCTTTCCCTTCCATCTGACGGAGAAGAAAGAAGAGGAGATTGAAAAAGACCTGCGCACGGGCCGGCTCGCCTGTTTCATTGTCAGCGGCCCGAATGGGTCTGGAAGAACCGCGATGGCGCGCAGGCTGGTGGCCAGCTATCGTGACATACACAAACCGGAAGCGTTCGCTTATGCCGAGTACGAACCGCGCGACTCGGCTCACGTGCCCGCGATTTTGAAAGACCTGCTGACCCGGCTTGCGACCAAAACCGCTCAAGTGCTGGGCATTCCGAAGACGCAGGGCCCTCCCAAGGCGCTGCTGGATGCCGTAGCTCCTCTGCTAAGCGCCTCGGTCGGGACATTTGAAGTCAGCCTGCAGGGCGATCTGGAGTTGTATTCGGAGTCTATGCAGCTGGCAAAGAAGGGCTTCGGCTGCGTTCTCGAGAACGTCGGGGACCGCGATTTGCTCGACAGTGCATACACCGTCTTTGAGACTGCCCAATGCATTCTGGTCTGCACCGTCACAGAGGCCGAACGGGACCGCGTGGCTCCGTCTTTTTTGCGCACTCACGCCTCGGTCAATGAGGTTCGATTGCAGCCGATTTCGCCCCACTCGGTTTACGAACTTGTGGAGCGGCGTTGGAAATCGGGGAACGCGTATCCTCCGCTTCCATTCGACAAGGAAGCTTTGCAGCGTTCTTTTGAGAGGCGGGTTCATCCCATCGGGCGCACGCTTGGCATTCTTAGCGGGATGTTCCAGATGAAGCTTGCAAATTGCCAGGAAGGGGAAGTATGGCCGCAAGATGACTCGTTAAAATTCACGTCGCAGCAGATAGAAGCCTTTATGTCTTTTCTTGAGGACTGGAGAAGCATATGAGCGCGCGGGGACCTGATCGCGCCAACCCATTCCCGAACCTTGCGAGCGTGAAGCTCTCCCGGCAGCGCATGCAGGATGGTGTGCCCCAAGTGCCCGGCGCCCTGAGAACGCTGAGCAGGCAACCTATCAAGCGGCTGCGCACGTCCGTGGAGGAGTTTCGCGCGAGCTTTCGGCCGAACATCAGCGACAACCAGGGAGCGGTGGCGTTCCTGCGCGGGCCGCACGGTTCAGGGAAGACACATACCATTTTCGCGGTTTGGCGTGAACTCAGTTCCCGCGGAGACCTTTCTATCAGTTACGCTCTGCAGCAGAACGCGGACCTGCTCGCGCTCTACGCGGACGTGATGCGGCGTCTTGACACTCCGCTGTTGAAACAGTTGAGTGAGGCCTTACGCGGCACTGTGACCGCCGAAGAGCTGTTGGGCGCAAAGGGCGATTCTCCAGGTTCGGAACAGCTGTCCGTCACGCTCCAGACGGATCCAGGCAAAGTGAAGCAGCTTGCGGAAAGCTATCGCGTCCAGGATAGCGTCGTCAAGGTTCGGCAGGAGGATCTGTTACTCCAGCTCACTGGCGGCAACAAGGACTTAAGCACAGCTGTGCGATGTCTGCAAGGAAATCAGTTCGACACGCATGCCGCGGCGTGGCTGCGGGGGGAGACGGTCGATCCGTTGCAGTTACAGCTGATGGCAATCAGCCAGCCCATTACCACTCCTGAACAGGTCAGCGCCAGCCTGGGACTGCTGACGGCATTGTTCGCATTCATGGGAAAGCCGCTGGTGCTCATCGTGGATCAATGCGAAAAGCTGATTCCAGAAGATGACCCGGCCGAAAGGGCTGCCAACATCGGCTATATCCGAGCGTGGATGGAAACCTTTGCTGCGCGGAACGGAATGCTGATTCTCTCCGGTTCACCTGCTTGCTGGGACCGGCTTCCCGAAGATATTCAGCAGCGGTTCGGCAGGCGCGTCGTGGATGTGCCGCTGCTCAGGTTGGATGAGGCGACTGACCTGCTGCGAATCTATGTCACTCCGGATGACAATCCATACACTCCCGACAGTGGCAGCACTTACCCGTTCGCTGAGGAAGGCATCCGCGGTATGCTCGCGCTGAGCGCCGGCAACCCGCGCAAGTTTCTGCAGCTTGCGTCGGCAGGTTACGACGCGTTTCTGAAAGACAACCGGGAGATAGATGATCCGACCATTCGCAAGCTGGCGGCACTCGATGCTTCGGGCCAGCTGATTGATATCCAAAGAGTGCGAAATGAGGCTCGCCGCGCACTGGCTCGTCGCCCGGGCGAGTTAGTGGAGGACTATCGCTTTGCTGGAATGTCATTCGATTTCGCGTTAACTGACGCGAGTGGCGATCCGGCGCTCCTGATGGAGATCAAAGAGGCCATCTTCGCGGTAGATGAATCACAGAATGCGCTGCGCGTTGCGGGAACACTGTCGCGTCTGCGCTCGGAAACGCGCGAAGTGGTGTATGCGCTTGTGGTGTGCGGATATGTCAGCCCCGCAGTTCTCGAACACCTGCAGCGTGCGGTGAAGAATCTTGTCGTTTACTCCCCGCTCACGTTTTCGAGCGAAGTCGAACGGCTGTTGAATCAGGTGGAGGCGCGGACTCCCGCGAATCCTCCACCCGCGGAACCTCAGGATTTGAAAGAAGTATATACGCTGTTGCGTCAAATCGCCGACCAGCGCACCCAGTCGAGCGTGGTCGTTCAATCTCGTGAGGAACAGAGCGCTGAGCACTTTAACCGCAAGCGCTATACGGAACAGCGGGACGAAGCTCGCCGGAAGTGGGCGGCCATCCGCCGGGAATTGCAGGACCGCATCCTGAAGGTACGAATGGAGAGGATGCAGAAGAACCTGGAAGCAGTTGCTTTGGCGGTGAAGCAGGCGAACCGTTGGCGCTACATCAGAACGGCTTTCAGTCTGCTGGCCTCAGTCTTGCTTGGTGGCCTGCTCATGATCCCCATGGTCCCCGTTTCTCAAAAACAGCCTTCGCTGAAAGTCGCGCCGGTGACCTGGGCCCTTCTCGCGGTATTCATTGGTGCGCTGGTGTTTGATTGGTTGGTGTTCTTTGTTCGCAAACCACTGGTGACTCCGCCTTTGTCGCAGGGCGAGGTCGAACGAGCCGCACTCCTAAGGGCTCCAGCGAGGATCGTAGATTTCGATCCGCTGGTACGGCTGGCACAAGCGTGCAGGCGGCTGGAACGATACCCCAGAGCACTCTGGTACGTGCTGGAGCGAGAGCCGTTGTTCCTGTCGCGAATTGTCTGCTGCCGCGCCGCCGCTCGCAACTGGCCCTCGTGGGAGTCCAAAATGCCACCAAAGGGCGTGGTGCGGACCATGAAGGCAGAGATGGCGACACTGGTGGATGAATTGGGAGCTATTTCTCCGCATCCGGAGAAAGATTCAGTCGAGGAATTAGTCAAGTCGGCTCCGCGTCCGGTGGATCTCGTTTTCACTCTAAAATACGATGAATGCTGGAGTGGGGACCGCCTTGCTTCGGTCTTGTGTGAGAAGCTGCGAAGACCAATCACCGAAAACGGGCGTTACGAGGAGACGCGCTTGGCGGCGGCCCTGCACCTCGGGCTGGATCGCGTCGATCTCACGGAGTTGTCGATGATCCCCGAACGTGAACTCCGTCTAGCCGTGCGCGAATTTTCCCCGTTCGAAGCCGACGGTGCGGGCACCTTTGACTATCTCAGCTGCATCGAGGACATTGACGAGCTGTTCCTGTTCTGCTCTCAACTGGTCTTCTATCACGAACTCGATTTGTTGAGGTACGATTGACCGCAGCCGGACGCGGCCCTAGGACGGAAGCTTCTTCTTGCGCAGATGCGCATCGATGATCTTGTTACTGACTGCGAGGGG
>CBAAAA010000065.1:12387-13740 GCA_964658695.1 uncultured Solirubrobacteraceae bacterium
GATTCCGGCTTCTACTTCGGCTTTGATCGCCGCAATGCGCAGTCGCCGCTTCGCCGCAGGATTCTCATGCCGCGGTAGTTGGCCCTCAGTCACCCTGAGTTTTCCATTGGATGGGGAACCCGGTCGCTTCACAGCACCATGTTAACTAACCAATGGCCTTGAGGTTACCGAAAGGCTTTCCATGTCACTCAGAGGCTTCCTGCTTTCAATCGGTTGCGCGTCGTCCAGCACGCCTGCTAAAGTAGTATTTCCTGCTCGCGAAGGACTGGCGGGAGTGTGTTTATATGGCAAAAGTATGTGAAGTCTGTGGCCGTGGGCCGCAATTCGGGAACAAAATCAGTCACGCCCACAACGTCACCAAACGTCGCTGGAACTTAAATCTTCAAACCGTGCACGCCTTCATAAAAGGCGCGGGCAAGCGCGTTCGAGTTTGTACCTCGTGCATCCGCGACGGCAAAGTTCAAAAAGCCCCTGCACGCGTCATCGTTTAGACTCCGCAATCTCTAACACTCCGCAAGAGTCGTCCAAGACGTCGATTGCATCTCCCAAATAGAGGGCGTTTTCCAAGCCTTCGCGGAGGCGTTCGTGGATCTCGGCATCAGCGGCAAAACAGCATTCATATCCGGTTCAACGCGTGGCATCGGCTTTGCCATCGCCACTGTGCTTGCGAAAGAGGGAGCGGCAGTCATCGTCAACGGTCGCCACCAGAAGCGGGTCGAGGCCGCCGTAGAGAAACTCAACCAGGATGTCAGGCCGGCAATACCGGTGCGTGGCATCGCCGCAGACCTGGCGACAGCCTCAGGCGTCAAGCAGTTAGTCTCCGACCTTCCGAGCGTTGACATCCTGGTCAACAACATGGGGATCTTCGAACCGAAAAAGTTTGAGGACATCCCGGACGAAGATTGGATGCGCTTCTTCGAAACCAACGTCTTGTCCGGTATACGGCTTTCGCGTAGTTATCTTTCAGGTATGAAAAAGAATAACTGGGGCCGGATCGTCTTTATCTCCAGCGAATCCGGACTTCAGATTCCGGTTGAGATGATTCACTACGGGGTCACAAAGACGGCACAGCTTGCGGTTGCTCGCGGCCTGGCTGAGTCTCTCAGCGGAACCGGCATCACAGTAAATTCCGTTCTTCCGGGACCGACCAAGTCCGAAGGAGTCGCTCAGTTTGTCGAAGATCTGGCCCGGCACAATGGCGTTGAAGTTAAAGAAGCCGAGCAGCAGTTTTTCAAAAACTCACGCCCTTCTTCCATCATTCAGCGCTTCGAAACCGTAGACGAGGTAGCTGCCCTGGTCGCCTTCACGGTCAGCCAGAAAGCCTCCGCTATTACAGGAACATCGCTGCGAGTG
>CBAAAA010000066.1:0-13735 GCA_964658695.1 uncultured Solirubrobacteraceae bacterium
ATCTACCTCATTACCGGAGGCTTAGCATTGGCTGGATTCTTATGGTTCCTTGGACATCAAGGCTTGAGAGAGGCGGTGGGGTTTCTGGCGGGCGCGGCGGGTTCTTTCGCCAACGTATGGTTTTTCAACTGGTTGACGGGCAGTATTGCTCCCGGTGAACGGCAGCAAAAGCCCTGGCAGGCCGGACTTTTTGTGGGCCGTTATGCGGGGTTGTTCCTCGTTGGCTATGCTACAGTAAATGCTTTAGATGTCAGCCCTTTGGCGGTGCTTTGCGGTCTTTTGTCCAGCACAGCGGCTGTTCTCACCTCTTCGATCATTGATTTGATCCGAGGTTTACGGGGGCACTAAGTCTAAACCTGATGCCACACGAACTCTGGATCACCGCGCTCTTCAATCGCCTGTTTGGCGGACTCGTCACGGCGGTTCTTACCGCGATTCACTTTGCGCCGCAAGACCCGGCCAGTCCAATGCCCGACTGGTTGGTTTGCGAAGTGCTGGTGGTTCTCTTTATCGTGGCTTTCTTCGGCATTGCCTCGCGCCGATTTTCGGTGGAGCGCCCCGGCAAAGTGCAGCACGTACTGGAGCTTTCCTACGAATTCTTCCGCGCCTCGGCGGAGGAAGCCGTGGGCCATAAAGGGCCGAAGTATGTTGTCTTCTTTGGAACGATATTTATTTTTATACTGCTGATGAATCTGATCGGCCTGATTCCCGGCTTCGACTCGCCGACCATGTATCCGATGGTCCCCCTTGGTCTCGCCCTGTCGACATTCGTGTTTTACAACGCGGCGGGACTCAAGCAGAATGGCCCGGCTTATATCAAACATTTCATGGGACCGATGCTGGTGCTAAGTCCGCTGATGTTTGTAATTGAGATTATCAGTAACCTGGCGCGGCCGCTGTCGCTTACTGTTCGACTATTCGCGAATATGTTCGCCGGTGAGGAAGTCTATCTCACCTTCGTGACGCTGACGAAGATAATCATTCCGGTCGTTTTCATCGGGCTCCATTTATTCGTTTCATTCCTTCAGGCGTACATTTTTATGCTGCTGGCGATGATTTACGTCGGGGGCGCGGTCGCTGAAGAGCACTAATCAATTTCGCTTTCAGTGTGAGCGCCCGGCGTCCCAACGTACGGTGTCGAACCACCTCCTGAAAGCAATTCATAGGAGAGAAGAAGAAACATGAAGAACAAACTGATGTTGCTGGCCCTGACGATGTTGGCGCTGGCAACTCCGATATTTGCCCAGGACCAGGGCGGGAGTGCCGGGGGCGGTGGAAAGATCAACATTGCGGCCGCTTACATTGCTATGGGAATTGCGTCCGGACTGTGTGGATTAGGCCAAGGCCGCGCAACTGCTTCGGCTGCCGAGGCAATGGCGCGTAACCCAGGAGCGGTAGCCGCCATCCGCGTTGCACTCTTCCTTGGACTCGCTCTAATCGAATCCCTGGCGCTGTATACCTTGATTATTCCGTTCATCGTAAAGTAATCGGGAAGGGTGAGAAAGGCCTGCCGTCCGGCGGGCTTTTTCGTTCATCGGGGATATGAAAATTCAAGGTATTTTTCCCGCCTTAACGACTCCGTTCGATGAGGACGGGGAGGTTTCCTGGCAAAGAGCGGCTGAAAACGTTCAGAAGCTAAACGGGATTCGGCTTTCCGGATATGCGGTGTGCGGTTCAACAGGCGAGACTCCAATGCTCAGTTCAGACGAGCGCATGCGTCTGCTGGAATGCGTAGCTGAAGCAAGCGCGCCGGGCAAAGTACTAATTGCAGGTCTGGCTTCCGATAGCGTTCATGAGAGCGTACGGATCGCAAACCGCGCGGCGGCAATGGGGTACCACTTTGCGCTTGCGCTCACGCCATCGTATTACCGCGTCCAAATGCAACAACCGGAAACGCAGACGAGATATTACCGGGAAGTGGCGGACCGGTCGAAGATTCCGGTTCTTCTTTACAACATGCCGGGAGTGACGGGCTATGATCTCCCAGTGGCCGTCATAGCTGAGCTGTCGCGGCATCCAAATATCGCGGGCATCAAAGACAGTTCGGGCAATCTTGACAAGCTGAAGGAGACGGTGGGAGCAGTCGAAAGGGGTTTTCAGGTGTTATCCGGCTCTGGAGTGAACTTCGGCGATGCACTACATGCGGGAGCGTCGGGCGCGATCCTGGCAATTGCAAACGCTACTCCTCAGGCAGCGCTTTCGGTTTGGGAAGAGTTCAGCAGAAGCGAACGGGAGGGAGCGGCGGACTGGCAAACGCGTATCGCACCGCTCGCGCGGCTGATTGGCACAAGGTATGGCATACCGGGGCTGAAACACGCGATGGATCTGAACGGGTTCTGTGGGGGCCCGGCTCGCTTGCCCTTCGGTTCCCTGTCGAATGAGGGTCGCGATGAGATCTGCCAAGCGCTTAAAGGTCTGAAATAGTGGTCTATTTCGCCCCGAGAGGCTTCTGACCGGACAGCTGGTAAAACTGAGCTCGACCAACCGGGCGGGGTTCGAACTTATCAGTAACTAAGACTGGCGTTTCTGCAGAGCCGAGGACAAGAAATCCATCCGGCGCAAGGCGGCCCGCAATTCGATTCAGGACCTCGCGTTTTTTGTCCTCTCCGAAGTAGATCAGGACGTTCCGGATGAAGATCAGATCGAAGACCTGAATATCCGTCCAGGGGCCAATCAGGTTGAGGTTTTTGAATTGAACCATGGCACGAATGTCAGGACGAATCACCCACCGTTCATTGTCGGCCTTGACAAAGTATTTGACGAGATAGGGAGCGGGAAGCCCTCGGTTCACTTCAATTTGGGAAAAGGATCCGGAGCGCGCCTGGGTCAGAACGGTTTCAGACAGATCAGTTCCGAGGATGAAGATTTTCCAGCTTGCGAGTTCCGGAAACTTCTCCCGAATCAGCATGGCAATGCTGTAGGCCTCTTGTCCTGTGGAAGAGGCTGCGGACCAAATGTTGATGCGGCGAGTGTCGCTGCGTGCTTTGATGAGAACGGGCAAGATGGTGTCGCTGAGCGCCTCAAATGGATGCCGGTCACGGAAGAACAGCGTTTCATTGGTTGTGAGTGCGTCGATCACCTGGGTGTGAAGCGCACCAAAGGATTGTGCAAAGCGCAGGGCCGTGATCAGCGCACGAAGAGACTGAAAACCATGTCGCTCAGCCAGTGGTGAGAGTCGCGACTCAACGAGATATCGCTTGTCATCTCCCAACACGATAGCGGCATTGTCCCGGGCGAGGGCACGAACGTAGTCGAACTCAGCAGTTTCAATGCTTGACTCGCTAAGAGGCACGACGCACCCCGCCAGAGCTAAGTGCGCGCTCATTTATGGCTTTGGCCATGCGATTAATCGGCAAAATCTCTTCGGGAAGGCCAGCCTGGACCACTGCTCCAGGCATTCCCCAGACGACGCTGCTGGCCTGATCCTGCGCCAGGACGCGCCCGCCGGCGTTGATGATTTGTTCACAGCCGCGAAGGCCATCCTTACCCATCCCGGTGAGGACGACTCCCAGCACATTTGCGCCGTAAGTCTGAACGACGCTGCGGAAGAGAACGTCCGCTGCCGGGCGACAGGAGTTCTCGGGAGGCGCCTGGGTGAGCAGACACACCACTTTCCCATGCTTGTTGGCGACTTCCAAATGCTTACCGCCGGGTGCGATATAGACACAGCCGGGCTGGATCTCTTTTCCGTGCACGGCCTCTTCGACCGTCAGCGAGGAGCTTTCGTTGAGCCTGGCGGCAAACAGATTTGTGAAGACCGGAGGCATGTGCTGGACGACAACAACTGGCACTGGAAAGCCAGGCAAGAGGCCGGGGATGAGTTCGGCCAAGGCATTCGGTCCGCCGGTAGAGGAGGCGATACAAACAATCGAGACGCTGCTCTTTTCACTCCGCTTTCTCAAAGGGGCAAGCCGGAACGACTCTGAAGAAGTGGCCGGCGCCAACATTGCAGGCCTGGTGTAGGCCTTGATTTTGGGGATGAGTTCGTCCCGCAGGCGCTCCAGACATTCCTCGACGCTGCCCACATTGGCTGGTTTTGTCACATAGTCGGTGGCCCCGGAGGCAAGAGCCTGCATCGTCTTTCTCGCGCCTTTTTCGGTCACGGTACTGAACATGATGACCGGCAGCTTGGGATAGATTTTCCGAATCTGGATCAGGGTCTCGATCCCGTCCATGTCCGGCATCTCAACATCGAGGGTGATGCAATCGGGATTTAGCTCTGGGATCCTGGCGAGCGCGACTTTCCCTGTGGATGCCCAGCCGGCAAGTTCCAGTTGAGGATCTTGCGTGACGGCCTCGGCAATCATCCGACGGATGACGACCGCGTCGTCGACCACCATAACTCTAATTCGTGACAAGGGCATAGTTCTATCTGGCGACAAGGGAATGACTAATGCAGTAGGCCAACAATTCTGAGTTTTTCGGCGATCATTTGAGAGCTGATTGGTTTCATCAAGTAATCGTCCGCGCCCTTCGAGAGGGCTTCCACTACTTCCCCATGGCCAGTTCTTGCGGTGACCATGATGATTTTCATACCGTTAAATTCGGGAAGCAGGCGCAGCGCTTCCAGTAGCTGGATCCCATCCATCCGGGGCATGTCCCAGTCGATCAGGATGATGTCAAAGGGAGGGGACTCTTTCAGTTTCGTGAGAGCCTCGATCCCATCCGCCGCATGTTCTGTCTGAAAGGACAGGCGTTCGATCTGCGCACTCAGAAAAGTACGCATGAACTTCGAATCGTCTACTATCAGCATTCTCATATGAAGCTCCGCGGCAGGCCAGGGTTAGGGGAATCGCAGCCTGCGTATCCGAGCGGCCGCTACGACTGAAAGGCCGTCACAATCTGGTTGAGTTCCGCAGCCAGCTTGGCAAGCTCCTTTGCAGCCTCGAGCGAATCGCTTGCACCGCGAGCGGTATTGCTGGCAGCCTCCGAAACACTTGTGATGTTGCGGGAGATCTCGTTCCCACCACTCGCCGCTTCAGTGGCGTTACGAGCGATTTCGTTCGTAGTAGCGGTTTGCTCCTCGACAGCGGAAGCTGTAGTGTTCTGAATATCGCTGATCTGGTCAATAATCGAACCGATCTCCGCAATGGCTTTCACAGCGCCCCGGGTATCGTATTGGATTGCCTCAATCTTCTGGCTGATCTCCTCTGTCGCGGCCGCAGTCTGCTTTGCTAATTCCTTCACTTCGTTTGCGACAACCGCGAATCCCTTGCCAGCCTCACCCGCCCTGGCGGCTTCGATGGTGGCGTTGAGGGCGAGAAGATTCGTCTGCTGCGCGATGGAGGTGATGACTTTGATCACCTTGCCGATTTCAATGCTGCTTTCGCCCAGCTTGTTTACGGTTTCATTGGTTTCGCGAGCCGCTTTTACAGCCTTACCTGCAATTTTGGCCGCTTCGGTTGCGTTTTTGGAGATCTCCAGGATGCTGGCGCTCATTTCCTCGGCGCTGGCGGCTACTGATCGGACGTTGCTGCTCACCTGCTCGCTGGCGGCGGAAACGACACCCGCCTGAGTGGATGTCTCGTTGGCGCTGATTCGCATCTGCTGACTGACCGCAGTCAGTTCTTCTGACGCGCTTGCGAGTGTATGCCCTTTTTCGCCGATTTTATGGAATGCCGCTTTCAGCCGTTCACCCAGCTGCCGTTCGTACTGCGCTGCTTCGAGCCGTTCAATAGCAGCGGATACTAAGGTCCCAACTTTCCGCAGCGCGGTGAGACGCTCAGTGCTCAGATCAATAGCCTGCAGCGAAAAGAAATCCATGGTGCCGACCACCGCGCGGTTCACGATGATGGGGAAGCAGACACCGCTTTTGACTCCGGCGCGCTGGGCGACGGGAGCGCGGCTGCAGTCCGTCATCTGGCTAAGGTCCTTGGTAAAGAACAGATCGCGAGTCTTCCATGCTCGCCCACTGAGCCCCACACCTTCGGAAAAACTCGCTTCGGCCGTCACGCGACGGAACTCTTCATTCACACTGCCGGACTCCAGTTTGAAGCGAAGGGCGTTTGCGGATTGATCGAGATGCCAGAACGAACCATAGGCCCATCCGAAGGCTGCTCTCACGGTGTCGAGTGCGCTTTTGATTGCCCCATCAATGCTGTCGGCTTTGCCTACGACTTCCAGAACTTCATTGAAGGCCTTGGTATTCTCGGCAGATTCCTTGAGGCGCTCGTCAGCTTTCAGTCTGCCCATCGCGCCACCGACCAGAGCGGCAGAGTTCTTCAAGGCGCTAAGCCGTTCCGGCGAGAGGGTGAACGCCTCGAGCGCGAAGAAATCCATCGTGCCCTGGACCTGTCCATCAACAATTAGAGGAAAGCAGACGCCGCTTGAGACACCGGCGCGGCGGGCAACCGGTGCGCGCACGCAGTCTGTCATTTCCGCCAGATTAGACGTGAAGACCAGATCGCGGCTACGCCAGGCGCGGCCGCTCAGGCCAACCCCCTCGCGGAAGGAGGCTTCGAGTGTGACGCGGCGAAACTCATCATTTACGGAACCCGACTCGGAAGCGAAGACCAGTGCATTGCGAGTCTCATCGAGCCGCCAGAAAGAGCCGTAAGCCCATCCAAAAGAATCACGGATGGTATCCAACGCGGCCTGGATCGCCGCTTCAATAGTCGAGGCAGCACCGGTCCGGGTTACCAGATCGATAACCGCACGGGTATTCTGGTTTGACTCCTCAAGCTCACGCTTCAGCTTGACGATCGCCTGACCCGCGGCCGGCGTGACAGGGGCTTTTCCGGCGACGCCGGACTTACGCTTCATTGGTTTGGTTCTTTCGAGAACAGCAGGCATTCAGTGTTTCCTTTTTCTTTCCACTACAGGGGCGCTTGGCGCCGATTACTTGTAAGTCGTTTCCAATTCCAGAACTTTATTCACGTTGACAATCAGAAGAAGTGAGTTTTTCAACTGATAGACGCCATCGATGAGTTTCTTGGCTTCGCCTTTGAGGGTGGAAGGCGGGGCTTCGAGACTTGCGTCAGTGATCTCCACAACGTCGCCGATACGGTCGACCTGGAAACTTACCAATCCGCCATCGGTTTGCGTGACCACCTGAACGGGTTCGAAATCCGGCGGGGCGGGAGGCATCTCAAAACGCAGCCGCAGATCAATGCACGAGACGATGCTTCCGCGCAGATTCATAAGGCCGCTTACCGCATTGGTGGCCAGCGGGACCGGAGTGGTCAATTGATGACGCATGACCTCCTGCACCTGCAGCACTTCGATGCCGAAGAGTCCGGCGCCCAGGTAGAAGGTACAGAACTGGCGTATTTCAGCAGACTGACTCATGCGATTGCTCCTTCAAAGCAGACGACGCCCGATCTCTGAATCACAGCCTCGGTGTCAATGAAGTCGGTTACGCGCTTACGAATGACAGCCGATCCGAGAATGCCTGGCCGGCTGGACGTTTTCTGCAGATCAACCTCGTCGTGTACCGTGTCGATGATGCGGTCCACAATGAAGCCGACCCTTTTTCCGCGGTGGCTATACACGATCACTCTTACCCGGTTGCCGGTGTCGACGACGTCTGACTGCAGGCCTAAGACATCCATGAGACTAATGAGGGGCATGATTTCGCCGCGATATTGAATGACATCGGAATCGCAGCCCGATTCGATGAGACTTCTATCGAATTCTTCCAGCCTTGAGACATGCGACAGAGGGATGGCCGCCTGTCTGTCCTTTCCGAGGGAGAAGAGCAGCATGCTACTTCGAGTCTGGGTTCCGGAGACCTTCTCTTGAGCTCCCACGAGCGACCCGGTTTCGGTCTTCTCGGAGCCGCCGACGACCCCGGCACGGCGGGCCAAGCCGAGCACGTCCAGGATCAGAGACACACAGCCGTCTCCCATGATGGTCGCCCCGGCATACATGGTGAGGCTCTTCAGCTCTTTGCCTAAGGGCTTCACGACAATTTCCTCGGTGTCATTGATGCCATCGACCACCAGGCCAAACTGGCGTGTCTCGGCCTGAAGCACCAGCAGGAAGATAGAGTCTCCGACATTGCGAGCGGTTGACGGGACCTGCAATTGCTCACTCAGATAAACAAGCGGCAAAAGACTTCCACGAAGGCGGTAGACCGGTGAGCCGCCAATATACTCAATCAGCCTCGAGCTTTGGTCCGCATCAATTCTGACAAGTTCGATCAAGTTCACCTGCGGGATTGCATAACGGTGACCGCCGCTGTTAATGATGAGAGCGGGAATGATCGCAAGGGTCAGAGGAATTCTGATTCGAATGGTGGTCGATTTTCCAACGTCGCTTTGGATATTGACTGAACCGCCGATCCGTTCAACGTTGTTTCTGACTACGTCGAGGCCGACACCGCGACCGGAGAGATTCGTGACTTTTTCGGCGGTTGAGAACCCGGGTGAGAAC
Source organism: uncultured Solirubrobacteraceae bacterium (assembly GCA_964658695.1). Classification (GTDB taxonomy): domain Bacteria; phylum Acidobacteriota; class Terriglobia; order Bryobacterales; family Bryobacteraceae; genus Bog-105. Next base: position 8,374 of record CBAAAA010000066.1, read on the forward strand.
AACAGCGCGTAAACCTCGCGGTCACTCAAGTCGGCTGCCGCTGACTGCGATATGAGTCGCTTGTCGATAGCCTTCCTGAGGACTTTGTCCCGGTCAATGCCGGCGCCGTCATCGAAAATTTCGATGTTGACCTGGCCTCCCTCGTGGAAAGCTCTCAGTCGAACCAGACCCTCCGCGGGCTTGCCGGCAGCGATTCTCCTGGCGGGCAATTCCAGACCGTGGTCAACGGAGTTGCGTATCAGATGAGTCAGAGGATCTTTGATCGCTTCGATGATATTCCGGTCGAGATCGGTATCCTTGCCTTCCATCTCGAGCCTGACCTGCTTCTCCAGGTCACGAGCAATGTCCCGGACGATTCTGGGGAATTTATTCCAGACGTTTCCGATAGGCTGCATGCGGGTCTTCATGACCGTTTCCTGCAGTTTGGTGGTGATAATGTTCAAGCGCTGTGTCGCGCCCACCAGCCTGGCGTCTTTCAGCTTTCCGGTAAATTGGAGAATCTGGTTACGGGCCAGAACGAGTTCTCCGACCAGGTCCATCAATCCGTCGAGCTGTTCCACATCGACGCGAATGGCGCCTTCGGAAGTGGAGGCGGCAGCAGGCAAGACGCGAGGCTGGTCCAGAGGCTTTAACTCTTCTTCTTTGCCGTTCGGGAGGAGCTCCGGAGGAAGCAGCTGGACCGGAGTCCCGGACTCAGCTTCCGCCGGGGACCAGTCGAATAATCCGTAACCTTCCGGCTCAATTTTCTCTTCCGGGGTCTGAAGTTCCGAGAGGAGTTTGAGGTCAGTGATCAGGCGGCTATTGTCATGCACGCCCTCCACACCGTTGATCTGCAAGTTGCTCAACATGGCGCGCAGCGCGTCGGAACAGGCAAGGAGCACGGTGATAATGCGGGGTGTGATTTCGATTTCGCGATCCCGTAGCAGGCTCATCAGACTTTCGCCAGCATGAGCAAGCGATTCGATTTGAGCGAGGCCCAGGCAACCGCCGCTTCCTTTGAGAGTGTGAATGGCCCGAAACATGACGTTCATCGTCTCGTCGGATGCTTCCGACTTTTCGAGTGCCAGCAATTCCTGGTCGAACTGATCAAGCGCTTCGTTGCTCTCCAGGACCAACTCCTTGATGAGCTGCGCTTGCAGGTCTTTTCTCATGCTTCTTCCTTTACTGCTTCCCCGGGAGAGGCGCCTCGGACATAAAGCGCGACCGAAAGTATTCTTTACGCCTTGAGGTTCCCAAAGCATAGTTCTTTAGTGAGGCTAAAGATCTCTACCTTGAAGGAACTTTTGCCGCAAGCGAACAAAACGGTTCGAAATCCGTACAATCTGATTGAGGATAAAAGAATGTACTGCGATAGCTGTGGAGCGCAACTCACGCTGGATCAAAGGTTTTGTCCCAATTGTGGAAAGCCGGTAAACGGCTCAGTTATGGGAAGTGCCCCGCGCGATAAGATCAGCCGGCATGTCAGGCTGCTTGGAATTTTGTGGATAGTGATTTCGGCGTTGCGCCTGATCCCTGCGATTGGAATTCTGGCCATTTTCCAGGGCAATCGCGATTTCCTGCCGCCAGACTTACCCTCGTTTATTCCACCCTTGGTCTCACTTTTCGGATTGATCTTCCTGGCTGGAGGCCTTTTAGGGCTGGCAATTGGGTGGGGTTTGCTCACCTGGCAGCCATGGGCTCGAGTAGGGGCTATTGTGCTCGGATGCATCAGCCTGGTGGAGATGCCCTTGGGTACCGCTCTGGGAATCTACACTCTGTGGGCGCTGCTTCCAGAGCCGGCCAGACAAGACTACCAAGCCAGATCCATGCAAAGCAGCGGCGTTTAGACCCTGACCCATACGGGAACACTTGGCATTACATGCCCGGCAAGAAGAACTCGCATCATCTTAATCTCGCGTTCGAGGGCGCTCAAAGCGTCACAGCAAGAGTGGCAAAGGAGCATGTGCTCTTCCATGTAGCCGGTTTGAGAGGGAGAGAGCTGGTTCATGGCGTAACGATCGAGGAGTTCTGAGCTGGGGTGGAGAAAGAGAAGATCAGTCATACAAAGTTAATCGGCGCGGACTGCGGAATCATTAGCCGGAATTTCAGAAAGTTGAACCTTGCTTTTGGGGAACTCGCGCAAAACGGTCGCAGTGTGGAGAGCGCCGCCCAAAAATAGAGCGAGCGAGATCCTTCTTTGTTTGGCGGCGCGCATCCGCGCCCTTTGCGCTCCCAAGAAATTCGTATCTGGATGAAAAGATTGCTGGATTAGCGGATCCGGGCGGGTCGGCCGCGCTGACGGCCGGCTTTCGTGCTCTACTAGGAGCAAAGCAGAGCGACGTTCGCACATGCGCCGAATGCAAGACCGGTTTAGGAGCCATCTCTTACAGAATGTGCGTCCACCAGCGGAAAATTGCGCCAGCGAAGACAGTCGCATAATGTTTTCAATTTATGGAATCCTCGTCTAAGCTAGCCACGGCCTCCCGCGTGGTCGTGGCTACGACCGTTGCGCTGTCCTTTATCAGTTACTGGCGGGGAGCAGCGATCGTTCTGAGCGATCTGGCTTCTTCCATGTTTTATGCCGGCGGCATTGCGGAGCTGGCAATCGGCAAATCGGCCGCCTGGTACGTTCTCGGCGTAATGATCTTCAGCTTCGCCGTGCGCGCCGTTTACATGGAAAGCTGCGGAATGTTCGTACGGGGCGGCGTCTACGTAGTTGTGCGGGATGCCATGGGGCCGGTCACCGCTAAGTTCTCCGTCTCGGCGCTGGTCTTTGATTACATCCTCACGGGGCCAATCAGTTGTGTAAGCGCCGGGCAATACCTGGGAGCGCTGATCAACGAACTTGCGGACGTGAACCATTTCCGCCTGCACGTTAACCCTAATACCTTTGCCGCGTTTTTCGGCGTAGCGGTGACCATCTTTTTCTGGCGAAGCAATATCAAAGGTCTGGAGGAATCCAGTTCGGCCGCGCTCCGGATCATGCAGATTACGACCGTGATGGTGGTTGCGCTACTCATCTGGTGCCCGCTCACGATCATTCTGCAGGGCAAATGGCAGCTTCCGCCCTCACCGATCCCCAGCCACCTGCACTTCGGCAGCGAGTCGCTTGGCTGGTACAAGGGGACGGTCTGGCCGACGATCCCGCTGGTTGCCATAATCATCGCCTTCGGTCACTCGCTCCTTTCCATGAGCGGGTTCGAAACGCTCGCGCAGGTATACCGTGAGATTGCTTCTCCGAAACTGAAGAACCTGAAGAAGACGGGCAACATCGTTTGCTGGTACGCGATCATTTCCACCGGCGTGATTACGATGTTTGCCGTCATGATCATCCCGGACAACCTGCGTAAGACGTACGTCGATAATCTGATCGGGGGCTTAGCGATGAATCTCGCTGGTCCGCAGATGTTGCGTCTGGCCTTCCACATTTTTGTCGTGGTGGTTGGTGTGCTGATTCTTTCGGGAGCGGTGAACACCTCTATGATCGGCGCCAATGGCGTCCTGAACCGGGTGGCGGAAGACGGAGTACTGCTGGACGCCTTCCGGAAGGTGCACCCCAAGTTCGGCACGACCTATCGGATCATCAACTTCATTACGGCGCTGCAGGTTTTGACGATCGTGCTGAGCCGCGGCAACGTGTATCTGCTGGGTGAGGCGTATGCATTCGGAGTGGTCTGGAGCTTTGCATTAAAGGCGCTGGGAGTTCTTGCGCTCCGCTTTACGCGAAGCGACCAGGAGTACAAAGTTCCTTTTAATTTCCATATCGCGGGAAAAGAGATCCCGGTCGGCTTAGGGATGACCACTCTGGTGCTTCTGGCGACGGCGATTGTCAATCTGTTCTCAAAGCAGTACGCCACGATTTACGGCGTAGGCTTCACCATCGCATTCTTCATTGTTTTCACGATTTCCGAACGCGTGAACATGCGCAGGAAGAAAACGGCCCACGAGCATGCGCTCGAAGAGTTCAACATCCAGCAGGAACCGCGAGTCGATCCGAAATCGCTGCACGCGCGTCCCGGCTGCGTGCTGGTAGCGGTGCGAAATCCAACCAATCTCGAGCATTTACGCAGAACTCTGCGTAAGACAGATCTACGCCGGAACGATGTCGTCGTGATGACTGTACTGGCCCAGGCTCCCGACAGCGAATACGAACTGACGAAAGATCAGGTCTTTGGAGAGGCCGAGAAGGAATTATTTACGGCGGTGGTCACGGTGGCGGAGAAGGAAGGAAAGCCGGTAGAACTGCTTGTAGTACCGGCAGTCGATCCGTTCGAGGCGGTCGTCCAGAGTGCTTCCCTGTTGAAAATATCGCGCCTGGTAACAGGAGTTTCGCCGAGGATGAGTTCAGATGAACTAGCCCGCCGCATCGGCCTTGCCTGGGAAAAGCTGCCCGAGCCGAGGCATCCGTTCTCGCTCGAGATCATTACGCCGGATCGCCCTTCCACATTTGTCAACCTGGGGCCGCACCCGCCGCGGCTATGGCCGGAAGACGTGGATAAGCTTCACTCGCTCTGGCTGCAGATGAGCAACGAAGTCGGTTCCAGGCTACATCACCGGGACGTGGTTGGTCTTGCGCTGCAGCGTCTGGACCGGGAATTTAAAGGTTTGGACCGCGAGGGGGTAATCAGGGAGTTGAACGCGGTCGTCCAACAGCACGAAGGGCCGAAGGGCTAAGGGCCCTTTTTACCCTTCCGCGATGAGATCTTCTGCTTCCAGTTCCTGGTTGAAGTCCACTTCAGCGCAATGCAACATACGCCGCGCTTCTTCGCTGGTCTTCGCTACATACATCAGGATGTCGGCAATTGCGTCATTAGCCGCGGCGTAAGCGTCGGAGCCGCTGACCGATTTATAACGCTTGATTGTGTCCTGCCCGCGCCGTCTTCGTTCTTCTGGGATCGCCATTCTACTCGCTTCGATGATATCGCTTGGACTTCGGTTCGCGCCATGGTGTTACTATCGCGCTGAGAAATGTCCAAACTGCTCTCCACGCTCGTTGCTCTTTTTCTATTTCTCACGCCGGCGCTTGCGCAGGAGCATCCGCGGAGTATTGTGCTCCATGCGGCCCGCCTTGTTGATATTGACTCGGCCCGGATCATCACTCCCGGTGAGGTGCTGGTGGACGGGGAGCGGATTGCAGCCGCGGGGGCGAAGGTGGAGAGGCCTGCGGACGCGGTCGTTTACGACCTGGGCGAGACTACATTGATGCCTGGATTGATCGACGCGCACGTTCATCTATTTCTCCATCCGGGCGCGGAAGATCTGCAGACGGTTCAGGAGTCTGTTGCGCAGCGTACGATTTTGGCGGTGCTTGCAGCCCGAGATGATCTCATGGCTGGTTTCACAGCGGAACGCGACATGGGCACGGAGGGCGCTGGTTCTGCTG
>CBAAAA010000067.1:0-13715 GCA_964658695.1 uncultured Solirubrobacteraceae bacterium
ATAGATCATTTCAGCTAGATTTATGCTGGGCAACACGGCCCTATGAAGAGAGCCCGCCGCAGAGCAGGGTTTGGGCGTGTGATCTGTATCGTAGGACGGAGTCAGCGCTCCGATTTGCAGTGTCCAGCCGAAGCCGAAGCTGTTTCCGGACCTCCGCCCCCGGTGGTGCGCGAGGGCGTTGAAAGTTGCTGCAGACGCGAGGTTCTATAGCGGAAGGAAGTTTAGTTTTTCGTCGCTTCCACTGGAATATCGACCAGGCGTTCCAGCGCGCCCTGCAATTCGGCGAGCAGACGCTCTGGTTGAGCGTTGGTTGAGACCGGCAGCTTCAATACACCGGCCGGTGTGAATTGGGCGCCTTCGGTATTTCGAACGAGTTCCATCAGCTTGAAAGGATCCACCTTCGATTGCTGATGAAACTTGATGTTTGCGACGCCCTGCCGCCGTTCAATCGATTCAATGCCGGCGCGTTCGGCGAAGCTTTTTAACAGGGCGAAGCGGACCAGGTTTTGCACCTCTTCCGGTACCGGGCCGTAGCGATCGGCGAGTTCATCAAGTACCTTTTTGGCCTGGGCGGCCTCCTTCACATCAGCAACGCGTTTATAGGAACGAAGACGCTGCGCTTCATCGGCAATGTAGATGGTCGGGATGCGGATTTCCAAGCCGAGGTTGAGAGTGGAGTGGATCTCGAGCGGCACGTCTTCGCCGCGCAGTTCTCTGACGCTCTCTTCGAGTAAGCGAACGTAGGTGTCATAGCCGACGGCTTCGATGTGGCCGTGCTGCTCGCCGCCGAGGAGATTGCCTGCGCCGCGAAGTTCCAGATCGAGCGCGGCGATTTTAAAACCAGCCCCCAGATCGCTGAACTCTTTGAGGGCAGCCAGGCGTTTCCGCGCAACTTCACTGAGCTGAGTGTCGACGGGAACGAGCAGGTAGGCGTAGGCGCGCCGATTAGAACGTCCGACGCGGCCGCGCAGCTGGTATAACTCACTCAAACCGTAGCGTTCAGCGTTTTCAATGAGGATAGTGTTAGCCATCGGGATGTCGAGGCCGTTTTCGACGATGGTGGTGCAGACGAACACATCGTAGTCGTGGCGCATGAAGCCGAGCAGGACCTTCTCGAGCTCGCTCTCGCCCATCTGGCCGTGCCCCACACCGATGCGGATATCCGGCAGCAGCTCTTGAATGAAGGCCGCACGCATAAAGATAGTGTCCACACGGTTGTGAACAAAATAGACCTGACCGTTGCGGGCGAGTTCCTGCTCAATGGCGGTCTTAATCAGGTCGGGATTGAAATGCGCCACCACCGTATTTATGGAGAGACGGTCTTTCGGCGCAGTCTCGATAACGGACATGTCGCGCAGTCCGAGCAGGGACATATGCAAGGTTCTGGGAATCGGGGTAGCGCTCATGGTGAGGACGTCGACGTTATGGCGTAGCTGTTTCAGGCGTTCTTTATGGCGTACGCCGAAGCGCTGCTCCTCATCGACGACCATCAATCCGAGATCGCTGAAGACCACATCTTTAGACAGCAGGCGATGGGTTCCGATGAGGACGTCGACTTTGCCGCTAGCGGCATCTTCGAGGACGGCTTTTACCTCTTTGGCGCTGCGGAAACGACTCACCAGTTCGATGCGGACCGGGAAGGAGGCGAAGCGGCGTTTGAAAGTTTCAAAGTGTTGAAAGGAGAGCACAGTGGTCGGCGCAAGAACAGCCACCTGCTTACCGTCTCCCAACGCCTTGAAGGCGGCACGCATGGCCACCTCGGTTTTGCCAAATCCGACGTCCCCGCACAGCAACCGGTCCATCGGCATATCGCCTTCCATGTCGGCCTTGATCTGCTCGACAGCATTCAGCTGATCTTTGGTCGGCGTATATTCGAAAGCGTCTTCGAACTCCCGTTGCCAGTTGCTGTCGAGAGAGAAGGAAAAGCCCTTAGCCATGCGGCGTTGCGCGTAGAGCTTCAGAAGTTCGTCGGCCATGTCGCGCATTTTGGCGCGGACGCGGGATTTTGTTTTCTCCCAGGTGACTCCGCCGAGACGATCCAGGTGAGGTTTTGCTTCGCCAGCGCCGCGATACTTCTGCACCAGGTCAAGCCGGGTGAGCGGCACGTAGAGCTTGGATTCGCCGGCGTATTCGAGCAGCATGAAGTCGCCCTTCTGATCCCCCTGGGCAATTTCGCGAATGCCAAGGAACTGCCCGACGCCATGGGTCGCATGAACGACGAAATCGCCCGTCTTGAGATCAGCGATATCGGCCGCGAAGGCAGCCAGCTGCGATTTGGTGGGCTGGCGTGCAATCAGGTCTGAAGTCTCGAAGAGGTCTTCCGATCCAAGGATGGCGAGGCCGGAGTCGGCCAGCACCGCACCACGCCTCACACAGCCTTTAATAAGGAAAGTGCTGGAGAGCGCGCCGGCGTAGTAGGTGCGCTCGGCGATAGAGGGCTTGGCTCCGGAAGCGGATTCCATGCCCAACTGGTAGGGGACCGAGTACTCCTGGAGAACATCGGCCAAGCGTTCGATCTCGCCGCTCGATGCCGCGAAAAATGCGACGCGATTCCCCTGCTGAATCAGATTCTTGGCTTCCGAGACAGCCACCGGCATGTTGCCTTTGAAGGTGAGCGAGGGGCGGGTGGGTATGTGAAAGCTGGCGGCTCCGACCTCCTGCCCGGTCAGCATTTGTAGTTCCTGGAAGTTGACGACGGTTCTCGTGTCAATGGCGCGGGTCAGTTCCTCCCACGACAAGAAGTTTTTTTCAGGGGGCAAAGGAGCCGGGCGGTCAGGATGGTCCAGACGCTGCCACAGGCGGTCGGACGCGGACTGGATCGCTTGCGGCTCGTCAAGAAGAATGAGGGCGTCCGGCTGTAGTTGGAGAATGTTGTTACTACGCGGTCGAACGAGGGGAACAAGGAACTCCCAACCCGGGAAGACCTCACCGGGATTGGAGAGATCCAATTCGGCGGCTTCGGCGGCAGTGGCAAGTTCGCGCAACAGTGTCCGGGAGCGAGGGTACTCGGCAAGCGGCAGTAATGTCGCAGAAGTAACTTTCAGCACCGAGCGCTGCGACTGCACGTCGAATTGCCGGATGGACTCAATCTCGTCGCCGAAGAACTCGACGCGCACCGGACGGGCCGCTTCGGCGGGGAACACGTCGAAAATTCCGCCGCGAAGCGAGTATTCGCCGACCATCTCAACCGGTTCGCGACGTTCGTAGCCAAGGCTTTCCAGATGCTGGACCAGATCTTCGAGCGACAACTCCTCGCCGACACGCAGGGTAAGCGAAAGCTGGCGGTAGAAATCAGCGGATTCCGTCCGCAGCAAGGCCGATGCCAGGGGCACGATGGTAATTGGGATTCGTTTGGCGGAGAGACGCCAGAGGCCGACGGCTCGCGCTTCAGCGATTTCGTTGTGAGGCGATAGACGCTGGTGAGGGAGCACGTCGAGCGCCGGAATGAGTTGCGGCGGCGGCAGATCGCGTCCTTCAAACAGGAGATCGAAGAACACCTGCACCGATTCGAGGAGCGTTTCCGCTTCCCGATTGCCATCAACCAGGACGAAAAGGGCCTTTTCGGTGGCCTGATAGAGCAGGACGGTATAGAGCGCCTTAGGGGTGGTAACCAGCCCGGAAACAGAGAACGGTCCAGCTTCGCCCCGAGTCAAGCGTTGCAGTAGGAGTTGGAACGACGGCTGCCTTGCGGCGGATTGGAGGAGTTCTCGAGTTCCCGGATGAATCACTGCTGAGGCACAAACCTTCGCCAGATTCTTGCCGCCCTGAGGATTATCGGCCAACAGCCGAGCACGACCGCGGGAGCGCGCTATCTGGTTCTTCTCATTTTAGATGTTCAAAGAAGCTGAACTGTCTCTAATAGCTTTTTACAATAGGATTTCCGCTGTGAGGCAAAACATTCAGCATAGATTAAATTAATCGGCGTTACATTAGCCGTGTTGGATGTTTGTTAAATAAAAGGTCTCACGCTAAGATTCCGCGCGAAGCTGCGCCAAAATTGCCGCCTGTCCGGGAGTCAATGGCGTGTTAAGAACAAAAGCCTCACCATGTGTGACGCCGATCAGTGATCCATAGAATCGATCGCGGGATTCCAAGCCGTAGAGGTAGTCGTTCAGGCCAAGGGGGATGACGCCGAACTGGCAGGCTGTCTGCGAAAACTGGGAATTGTGAAGTCGTAAAACGCTCAACTTTTCCGGGTAGCCAGCCGATATGTCTATCACCAGCGAAGGACGCTCAAAGTGATGTAGAAGGTAATAGAGGAAGAGAGCAGGTTTGTGCGGAGGATAGGGATCATCAGTCTTTCGGAGCGCGCAGTAGAGAAGCGAATTCCTGACCATCGCTCCGGCGGCGGCATGATCGGGGTGACGATCGCGCCAAAAGGGTGAAACCACCACATTGGGCCTAAAGCGGCGGATGAGAGAGGCCACCCTCATGCGCGATTCCGGGGTGTCGGTAAGCTGACCATCGGGCATTTTGAGACTTTCCCGGGAGGCGGCGCCCAGGCGGTCGGCGGCGAGAGCAGCTTCCTTTTGACGAATTTCGGGTGTTCCCCTGGACCCCAGTTCCCCTTGCGTAAGATCTGCAATCGCAAAGGAGATTTGCTTCATCTTTAGTAACAGACACATTCCGCCCGCCCCCCATTCGACGTCATCGGGGTGAGCACCGATTAAAAGAAAGTCGGTCGACATGGGTCTATCGTACTGGCACTAGGAATGTTTTCTATTTTCAACCGATTGGGAATAGCAGCTGCAATTTGTAACTTGTGTGGCATAATGAGCATCTGTATTTGCTGTCAGGTCTCGAGCGTTTCTTGCTCAAGAAAGCCAACACAGACTGGTAAATTTCTGAAACGTGAAGTCTCGCAGGCCTGCCGTAGAGCTAATAAAATCCAATGAATATCGACCATTACAAAAGCCTTTTAGAAGCTAAGCGCAACGAGCTTCTACGGGGTACCTCCGACCGTGAAGAGATTGCGATTGAGAGTGCGGCTGAGGACTTTGACCGGCTTCAGCAGCAATTGAACCGCGAGGTAGCGATTCGGAACCTGGATCGTCAATCTACCCTGCTGAAGAATGTACAAGCTGCTTTGGCCCGGATCGAAGACGAGACCTATGGAACTTGCCTCCGGTGCGATGAACCGATTCCGGAAAAGCGGCTGAATGCCCTGCCTTGGGCGGCTTATTGTGTTGCTTGCCAGGAGAACCTTGACCGGCAGCGCGCTAAGGGCGAGATCGATGAAGAAGGAGATTCGGCCGACATCGCTGCCTAAACGAGTGACCGGTCTGAATTGGCGAGCCATTACTCCGGAGATGCTGGCCATAATAAGTTGGAGTTGATCAGCACTTCCTTCATACACTGCTGGATATTTGGTCCAGCAGCAGCCCTCTAACGTCGCCTCTTATCCCTATTTACTGCGCGTAGCGAACGCCGCCCGCTGAGCTATCTCGCGCGCGGGGTATTCGTCGTGACGCCGCAGACCTGCTCTCTGCTTAAATCGAACTATTCTCCCCCTATTTATCTTGTGGCTAGTACCGTTTTGGAACTAAGTCGATCGTAACTGCGTTGACTCACAACCTTTGTTGATGGATCCTTGAACCAGAGCGGCGACGTAAGCCGTTGCGATTACGGATAAATTCCGAAAGTTTGGGAACTTACAAAGTTTATGAAAAGATCACTTTCGTTGGTGGGGATGGTGCTTTGCGGGAGTCTTTTATCGTTTGCGGGACCGATGTACACAGATGTCGGAATGGTCGCGCCGGCTTTCACTTTTACAGCTGCGACATCCGGGGATGAAGTCGGGTACTTCTATGGAAGTACGGCCGGCGATCTGGACGAGATTGGTTTTTGGGATAACGGAATCCAGCTGGGTGCCTGGTCTTTATCCAATCACGGGTCAAACTTCGGCGAATCGGTTAATTTCGGGCACGTCAATGCGGGCGACACGATTGTGTTTGCGCTTGAAGATGTGAGTCGTGGCTACACCGTCTACTCTGATCCGACAATGAACTCAGACGGCATCAATCACGCATACACAACTTCTTTCGACTGGACCGCGAAAGGCAGCGTTACGATTCCTGCAGGCACGTTTGTGAGTTTTGAAGATCTTCTGATGCCCCACTCCGATTTGAATTACAACGACGAGGATGTTGTGTTTTCCGACCTGGCTGCCACTCCTCTTGCCTCAACGACTCCCGAACCGAGTTCCGTTCTTCTTTTGGGATTGGGCCTGGTCGGGACTGCCCTAGGTATTGCTCGGAAAAGACGCGCATAACTGTTCGCCTACGGCGGGGGATCCGGTCATCGTAGCCTGAAAGGATGACAGATCCTCCCATGGTGGCCCTTGCCGGCGAATCGCAAAGCGACGATCGCGGATTTTTCGGCCATCCACGGGGTCTTTCTACTCTCTTCTTTACTGAACTTTGGGAGCGCTTTAGCTACTACGGTATGCGAGCGCTCCTTATTCTTTTTATGATTGCTCCCGTGCAGCGAGGAGGATTAGGCTTCCCCGTTGCAAAAGCGGGAGCAATCTACGGCCTGTATACCGCCATGGTGTACTTGCTCTCCTTACCCGGAGGTTGGCTTGCGGATCAGTTTTTGGGCCAGCGGCGCTCCGTTTTATACGGCGGCATCATCATTGCCCTAGGCCATTTTTGCCTGGCTGTCCCAAAGCTCTCCACCTTCTATCTCGGCCTTACGCTCATCGTACTGGGAACCGGGCTGCTGAAACCAAACGTCAGCACCATGGTGGGCCAGCTTTACCGCGCCCACGATCATCGCAGGGACGGCGGTTTTTCCATTTTCTACATGGGAATCAACATTGGCGCGTTGGTCGCGCCGCTGATTTGCGGATACCTGGGCGAAAAGGTGAACTGGCACTACGGGTTCGCAATGGCTGGCATTGGCATGACCATGGGCCTTGTGCAGTATGTGCTGCGCGGAGGGAGCTTGGGGACGGTGGGTCTGTATCCGCTCGGCCGGGCAGAGGGTCCTGCCAGAGAACGCCAACGAAGAATTCTGCAGCTTGCGGCCTCGGCCATTGTGGTGCTCGGCGCCTCAGTTGTGGTTTTGAACCTGGCCGGCGTGCTGGTGATCACCCCGGAACGGGTGGCCAGCGCAGGCGGTGTAATGCTGGTTGCGATCACCATCGGGTTTTTCGCGTGGCTGTTCTTCTTCGGCAAATGGTCGGCGGTGGAAAGGAAGCGGTTGCTTGCGGTTCTGATCCTGTTCATCGCTGCGGCTGCCTTCTGGGCGAACTATGAGCAGGCCGGATCGACCCTGAATCTCTTCGCGAAACGGAATACCCGGCTGATGATTCTGGGCTTCAGTTACCCCGCAAGCTGGTTCCAGTCACTGAACTCGCTTTTCATTTTGCTGCTGGCGCCGTTTTTTGCCTGGCTTTGGATCAGGTTGGGATCCAGAGATCCATCGAGTCCGGCAAAGTTTGCCGGCGGATTGTTCTTTGTCGCGATGGGCTTCCTGGTGCTGGTTCCGGTTAGCGGCGGCGCGCGAGTCAGTCCGATGTGGCTGATTCTGTGTTATTTTCTGCAGACTGTCGGGGAGCTTCTGCTGAGCCCTGTCGGCCTCAGTGCGATGACAAAGCTGGCTCCACCCCGCATTGTGAGCCTGACGATGGGCGCGTGGTTTCTGGCGGATTCGGTGGGCAACTATATTGGCGGCCTCTGGGCTTCGGCTTACGAGACACTCCCGCTACCGATGCTGTTCGGTCTGGTGGGAATCGTCAGCGTGGCGTTTGGAGGCTTATTAGTGGCCTTCCTACGACCGATCAAGAACCTGATGAGTGACGCCGAGTGAGGCTCTACTCGTAACGCAGGGCACTCTGCGATCTTGCCGCACAGCCCGGCCCGCGGGAATATATGACGCGAGTAATGCAACGAGCGCAAGTAGTCGGACGACACCGCCAAAGGCGGCGGATTGAGACGGCCACCAAGATGCGATCGCCGAAAAAGGCTAAACTAATCCATTGGCCAACATCGCCCAACTCGCTGCCGCGGTGAACGCCGGAGATCTTGCGGCGGTCCGCATCCTCCTGCACGCACAACCGGAGCTCGTCCACACCGATACTTCTGCCAGCGACGAGCGTCGTGCTCTGCATTACGCCGTATTTCGCCGTGACGCTCCCATGGTGAAGCTGCTCATGGAGGCAGGATCCGACGCCCGTAAAGGCATCTGGCCCCACCGCGCGGCAACCACCGCTCTCACCCTGGCTCGCGAGCGCGGTTTCGATGAAATTGTCCAGATTATCGAAGACGAAGAACAATTACGCCGCCAGGAGCTGAGCTGCCCCAACGCCACCGTCTCCCCCATTCAGGATCAGATCAATGCGGCAATTGCTAAGGGCGACACCGCGACCGCTCTGCGACTTCTTGAAGCCGACGGCTCCCTCATTCAAGCCTGCGATCGCAACGGACGGACACCTCTGCACGCCGCCGCACAAGCCATGGACGAACAACTGGTCGTCTGGCTTCTCACACGACGCGCCAAAGTGCAACAGCCCGACATCAATGGCTTCACGGCGCTTGACCGTGCGGCAGTTTCCGTCGATCCCCGCAAAGACAAAGCCGCCCACTTTCCGCAAATCGCCCGCATCCTGCTCGACCATGGAGCCGAACTCACCATTCGAGCCGCTGTCGCGCTCGGTGATGTCGAGCGCGTCGCCAACTTACTCGACCATGTTAATTCCGACGACCAACTGCTAACCCTGGCAGCGAAACATAATCAGGTTGCGATGGCGCGGCAATTGTTGGACATGGGAGCCGACGTCGACGAGCGAATCTATCTCAAAGAAATCGAAACGCCCACGCTGAGCTGGGGCGGCCCACTCTGGTACGCCGCACTCGCCAACTATCGCGAAATAGTCGAACTGCTCCTCGATCGCGGAGCCGATCCCAACGCCAATATGTACGCTTCCGGGTGGCCGCTTCGCAACGCGTGGGACCACCCCGACGGTATCGTGAAACGAATGCTGCTGGAGCGCGGAGCCCGGCAGCATCCCTATATGGTTGCTGAGAATCACGACGTCGCCGAAGCGCAGCGACTCCTGGAATCGAACCCCAGCGAAGAAGTGGTAAGCGAGTTGGCCTGGTCGGCTGGCGATCACGGATGCCCGGAGATCGTCGCCCTCGCTCTCCCTCATCTGACTTGGCGGCTCAAGGACGAGCGGTGGCACTGGGTCATGATCCAGCCGCTTCGCGGAGCTGGTCCGGATGCTTCCGAAAACGAAGGCTTCTTCGAGTCCCTGAATGTGATCCTGCGCCACGGCGTCGATCCCGACATCGCGCGGAAAGGCGAGACCTGCCTCCACTTCACAGCCGCCGAGCACGACGGCCCCTCCAGTGTCCGCTTCGCCACCATGCTTCTGGACCATGGCGCACGGCTCGACCTGCGCGATGATCTGCTCCAGTCCACGGCCCTGGGCTGGGCCTGCCGCTGGAGCCGCAAAGAACTGATCCAACTCCTTCTCTCCAGAGGCGCAGATCCCAACCAACAGGACCGATATATAGAACGTCTGGGAGAGTTGCTTAGTACTCCACCATCCGCGCCTTTTTTGTCGGCGTAAATTCCTTTCGACGCGCCTCTATCATAGGAGTTGAAGCTTTCAACCCTCGTCTTCCCTGTTGTTTTAGCCGCAAATTCATACGCCCGGCAGCCCATTTCGCTAAATGTTGACCTGACCGACGCGCCCCGAAAATTCCTCCATGCCGAGCTGACATTGCCCGTTCATCCCGGAGTGAATACCTTTTTGTACCCGAAATGGATCCCCGGCGAGCACGCACCATCCGGACCCGTAGACAACTTCGCCGGCCTCACGTTCACTGCCGCCGGCCAGAAGATTCCCTGGCAACGCGACAACCTCGACATGTTCACAAT
Organism: uncultured Solirubrobacteraceae bacterium; assembly: GCA_964658695.1. GTDB lineage: Bacteria > Acidobacteriota > Terriglobia > Bryobacterales > Bryobacteraceae > Bog-105. The sequence goes on from CBAAAA010000067.1 coordinate 9,889, forward strand.
CCGCGTCACTGCTCCGGAAGGTGTGACAGAACTGCACGCACATACCGACTTCCTCGCCACCGCCGCGGCAAGCGGCTTTTCCGCCGGCGCATCCACCAGCACCAACCTCGCGGTTCTGAACTGGAATGAGCTATTGATATACCCGGCCGATGTTCCTCCCTCGGAGATTCTGTTCGAGGCTTCTGTAAAGCTCCCGGCCAACTGGAAGTTTGGCACGGCCCTGACGACCGCAAGCAAAACAGATGATGGCGCAAGCTTCAACCCGGCGCCCTTCGAGAAGCTTATTGATTCGCCGTTGCTCGCCGGAAGATTCTTCAAAGAAGTCGCACTCGCAACAGAAGTAAAGCCCGGGCACTTCCTCGACATTGCGGCGGATGATCAGGAAGACCTCGCGATCCGCGACGATCAGGTGGAGTCCTACAGCAACCTGGTGCGCGAAACCGGCGCGCTCTTTCATTCGCGCCACTACACCAGCTATCACTTTCTGCTGACGTTGAGCGATCAGGTCGCGCACTTTGGACTGGAGCACCACGAGTCCAGCGATGACCGCGTGGAAGCCCGCAATTTCCTGGACGACAATCTGCAAATCCTCAACGCCGATCTGCTTCCGCACGAATTCGCACACTCCTGGAATGGAAAATTTCGCCGCCCGGCAGGACTTGTCACTGAGGACTATCAACATCCCATGAAGGGCGATCTGCTTTGGGTCTACGAAGGACTGACCCAGTATCTTGGCGATGTGCTTGCGGTTCGCAGCGGCATCTGGACCGCCGATCAGTATCGCTCGTATCTCGCTTCCTCCGCCGCGCAAATGGATCATCGTCCCGGGCGAACATGGCGCAGCCTCGAAGACACCGCTATCGGTTCTCAGAATCTTTACGATACCAGCGAGTCCTGGGATAATTGGCGTCGCTCCACCGACTATTACGCGGAAGGTGAACTGATCTGGCTCGAAGCGGACACCACTATTCGCAAGCTCTCCCACGGCAAGCGTTCGCTAAATACCTTTTGTGCTCAGTTCTACGCTTCAAGCGCGGAGAGCGCTCCCGAAGTTCGACCTTACACATTTGAGCAGTTGACCGCCGCCCTGAATGCCGTAGAGCCTTTCGATTGGGCTGCTTTCTTTCGCCAACGTCTGAACTCAACCGCTCCGCACGCCCCGCTTGGAGGCATCGCTGAAGCCGGTTACCGGCTGGACTACACAGAAGAACCGAACGAATATGTGAGAGCGAATGAAAACGAAGATCGCGGTGTAGACGCCTGGTATTCCATCGGGCTGAGCACTTCAGACAACGCCATCAAAGATGTCCTGGTGGGTTCGCCCGCTTACCAGGCCGGCTTGGGACCGGGCATGAAACTGATCGCCGTGAACGGGCGAAAAGCCTCTGACTCCACGCTCTCTGACGCCATCAAGAACACGAAATCCGGCGCTCCCGTGGAGCTGATCGTTGACAGCGATGGATACATCAAGGTGCTGAAACTCGACTATCATGGCGGGGCAGAGTATCCGCATCTGGTGCGGCAACCCAGCGGTCCGGCATATCTCGACGACATCATACGTCCCATGACCAGGCACTCTTTTGAGGATCTCGCGCAAAACGGTCGCCGGGTCAAGCGCGCCGCCCAAAGTCCTTAAACGAGAGTTCCTTTCGCCGTCTGGCGGCGCGCATCCGCGGACTTTGCGCTCCGAAAGAGTGAAAGAGTCAGCCCGCAAGCAATCACTCGCCCGGTGAAGACAACTTCTTTACGAGTTCATACAGGAAAGTCTGGCCTTCATAGAAAGCCTCCACGGGCATCCGCTCATCGCGGCCGTGGGCCCGCACGTCGTTACGGTCCAGGAAGAATCCTTGCACGCCGTAGGTCGGGATCCCCGCCTCGCGCAAGTATCTGCCATCCGATGCACCCGTGGCCATGCTTGGAAGTGTGACGACGCCCGGCCACATGGAGTCGGTAATCTGATTGAAGGCGTGCATGATGTCAGGCCGCATTGGCGAAGCGGGAGCTTTGCCTTCGTTGATTTTGATGAGGACCGCGACCTGATCGTCCGCTACCACCTTTTTGAGCGTCGCGAGCACATTCTCAACCGTGTCGTCCGGTAGAATGCGGCAATTCACATTTGCCGCCGCCAGTTGAGGCAGGGCATTCGGGGCGTGACCGCCTTCAAGTTCCGTCGCCACACACGTAGTTCGCAGCATGGAGTTCATTCCGGGCGACTGCTCAGCAACGCGACGCATCGCCTCTTGTGATCCTTGGGCAACCTGGGCCAGGTCCGCAGCCATCGGACCGGTCTCGATCTTTGCGAGCTGGGAGAAGTAGGCCCGAGTGACAGCGTTCAACTGCATCGGAAATGAATAGCTCGAAAGCCGGTAAAGAGCTCCCGCCAAATGATAAATCGCGTTATCTGGAACCGGACGCGAGCTGTGACCGCCTTTGTTATGCACTTCCAGGCGGAAATCGGCATAGGTCTTTTCGGCCAGACCGATGTCGTTCGCCACGCGTTTGCCATCCACGCTTTCGCCGCGGCCGCCCTCGTTCAGGCTGTAGTCCGACTGGATGAGATCGCGCTTATTCTTTAATAACCAGTCGACGCCGTTATACGGTCCACCGCCTTCTTCATCCGCCGTGAGAGCCACAATGAGATCGCGGTCCGGGCGATAGCCTTCGCGCTTATAGCGAAGCAGATTAGCAACCCAGACCGCCGCCTGCGCTTTGTCATCCGAGGTTCCCCGTCCATAGAAATAGCCATCCTTCTCAAGCAGCGTGAATGGATCGACGCTCCAATCCTCGCGCTTCGCCTCGACCACATCCGTATGCGCGAGCAACAGGATCGGCTTGCGGGCGCCGCTGCCGTGATACCGGATCACCACGTTGTACTTCGTCTTGATCGCACCGCCGACATAGATGTCCGAAGAAGGGAAACCAGCCGATTTAAAGCGTTCCGCAACCGAGTTGGCGATAGTGGTTGTCTCACCGGTGGAGAAGCCGGATTTGCTTTCAATCATCTCCTGGTAGATCGCCCGGGCGAGCTTCTGATCCTGATCCGGAGGGAGCAGCGAGGCAGCTTGCATTGAGACGAGGCCGAACAGCAGAACGCAGGCCGGTTTGAACATCTTTGTATGGTACTCTCCTGATTTCTTACTCAGTGAGCGAAAGAGGCCGTCACCTGTTGCTTATAGGCATTCGCCTTGGCCAGAATTGCCGGCTCATCCAGAGTTAGAAGCTTTCGGTCCTGCATGATCAGCTTTCCGCCTATGATGGTCGTCCGAACATCGGATTGTTTCAGAGCATAGACGATTTGCGCGTAAGCGTTGTACATGGGCGTGGCATTCGGTGAATTTGTATCGACGATGATGAGGTCCGCCTTCTTGCCTGCTTCGAGCGACCCGATTTGCCGGTCCACATGCAGCGCGCGGGCTCCGGTGATGGTTGCCATCGCCACAACCTGATCGGCTGGCAGGGCGGTAGGATCCATACGCGCGAACTTCTGCAGCTTAGCGGCAATATCCATCTCCTCGAACATGTCCTGGTTATTGTTACTGGCGGGCCCGTCGGAGCCGATGCCAACCGCCGCGCCTGCCGCCAGCATTTCCGGAGCCGGCATCAGACCTGCGGCTGACTTCATATTGCTGGAAGGGTTGTAGGAGCAACCGACCTGATAGTGAGCCAGTGTGCGAACATCTGCCTGATCCAGCCACACGCAATGCGCACCCAGCAGATCGGGTCCAAGCATGCCGATGCGGGCCAGGTATTGCACGGGCGATAAGCCGTGGTCGTGGCGGCTCACTTCCATTTCATACGGCGCTTCGGCCAGGTGCATCAGAATGGGT
>CBAAAA010000068.1:0-3013 GCA_964658695.1 uncultured Solirubrobacteraceae bacterium
ACCTTCATAGCGACGTTCGCGGTCGCATTCTCGCTGACGCTTACCGTGACATTAGTGCGCACGGCTTTTTCAAACCCTGGGGCCTCGACCGACACGGAATAAACTCCCGGCGGAATCGAGCCGAACAAGTAGTGTCCACTCTTGTCCGACGTTGCTGTGAATTGATACCCCTTTTGGAGGTCAACCAGCGTCACCTGCGCTTTCGGAACGACCGCCTTGGACGGATCCGTGATCTCACCACTGACCGTGCCGAAGTAGCCTTGGCCGTAAATAATCGGCAGCACGGTGAACAGGACCGCAACCACCAGCAGCAAGCGAAGCAATCTGCCTACCGACTCGCTCATCCGCCGGCGGCCAACAGCACTCTCGATGAACTCGCGCGCATCTGCGCCGATCGCATTCATGGCATCTCCTTCTATGAATCCTGAGCATTCGCGGAAACCCGCATTGTGACCACCGAGCCCGCAGACGAAGTCAGACAACCCGTAGCTGCTAAGCGCCGAAGAGCTCCGCCGATTCCGACGTCAGTGTTCTATGCGTGTTACGGACGAGGTAAATAACTTGAAACAGCTAAGTTATTGTATTAACGCGCGCCTGTCAAGAGAAACGAAGGTAAGGTGTCGAACCAAACTACTTTTCGCCCGCCTGGGGCGCCATTGCATTCCAGACAGCTTGCCAAGAGCCGCAGGTTTTCTTCTGTCGAGTCGTGTTCCACAAAACGCGCCAGCATTCGGCTGGTCGCATCGTCGATCATGCTGATCAAGTAAAACCGGGGACCACGGCCTTCCAGCCAGCCAGTCGTGCTCGCCGGTGTCCCAGTTTCTGAAGGGGGCTTGCCTAACTCTCCCCGGCGACTGTGCCAGCGTCGGCCCAAAGCCTCGGTACACGCCCTGGCTCAGGATCTGGATCGCTCTCTCCCGCTGCTCGTCGAGGATCTTCCGATTGGACCGCCGTCCCCGCCCGCCGTGAACTACTGCCTTGTCGCCGCGTCGTCTTAGCTGCCGCAGCATGCGCCGCAGCTTCCTCCTCCTGTCTGATTACTTTCTCCTGGGCTTTCTTCAGCGCCACCAGTCGGGCGCGCTCTTTCTGTGTCACCAGCAGTTGGTCCGTTTCCAACTCCCCAGCGTGCCCCTGTCGATAGGACATTTCTATCTGTCACAAATGAGACATGATCACTTGCGCCGACAAAGCGGGTGCGCAACTTGACACTTGGGAGGATGTATACTATCTTGATAGACAAGCGCTAGAAACGCTTTCTATGAGAAGCACGCCGCTTTCGATAGTTCTTAATTCAGAATCGGGTCCTGAGCTTGGCAATCTGCTGGATGGTGAGGCCAAGCGCCAGGATCTTAACGTTGTTTGTATCGGAGCGCACCCGGACGACGCGGAGTCGGGTTGCGGTGGAACGCTGGCGAAGCTCTCGGCTTTGGGTCACAACGTGACTATTCTATGCCTGACCAGAGGGGAAGCCGGGATTCGTGACGCTGAGCATCAAACCGATGCCGCTTCCATCCGCAGCGCAGAAGCAGAGCTCGCCTCTCAGTTGCTTGGCGTGCGCCTTGTGTTCGGAAGTCAAGTGGATGGGCAGACGGTTACTGACCTTCAGCAGTCGATCGAGTTCGGACAGCTGTTGGCGACCCTTGATCCCGATATCGTTTTCACGCACTGGCCGCTCGACACGCATCGGGACCACCGAACGGCGGCGGCGCTTGCGTATGAAGCTTGGCAGCGCTCAGCGGAGAGCTTTACGCTTGTGTACTACGAAGTGATGGCAGGGATTCAGACCCATCACTTCGAGCCGAACTGCTGGGTGGATATTCATCCCACGTTGGCGCGGAAACAGCAGTCCATTTACGCACACGAGAGTCAGCACCCGGATCGTTTTTATTCGTATCATGTCGAGATGGAGAAACGACGTGGGGCGCAAGCGGAATTGGAGCGAGCCGAGGCGTTTTTTGTGGTTCGCAAAAGGCTTCCTCAACCCTACTTCGCGATTGCGGTTTGAAGGTTCAGGGTAGAGGAACCAGTAAATCAAGTATCAGTTACGAACAAAGTGAAAATCTTGCCTGAACGCCACCGTACTCACTCCCTCTGAACTGCTAATTTTCCAGGCACAATCAAAACCAGGCGTTAATCCAAAAGTAGTAAAGTTCTTCGTGGAGGATTTCCTGTGAAGATTACTTACCGCTGGCTTTTCGCCGCAAGTCTCCCATCCCAGCTTCGCCGCTACGCTGATTGCACATCAGGAGAGCGAACCGGATGACGCGAAGATTCTTCGATCGGCTTTATAGCGGGTTTGAGAAATAGATCGCACCAGACTGGCCCAATCATTGCGGCATGTGACGGCGGCTCGAGTATCAATAACCGTTCGTGAACTGAACATTCACATCACGTTCCGCGGTGCGGCCATGGTCGTCAATCACACGGATGGGGTGGAGGCCGTCTGAAATGGGGCTCCACGCCAAGGCGCCATGCCCGGAGAGGCATTTCGCGATGAGGTTTTTGCCGTCGAACCAGAAGACAGTCTGAACGTCAGCGGCGGTGTTCGCTTCCAGGGGAATGGTCTCAAACGGCGTCATTTGGCGGCGCAGCGTATAGGTAACGCCGCGCAACGGCGCGCTGATCTTAGGGGCATCGCTAGCATCATTGGCGGCGCAGTCGGGGATGACCGGGGCTTTGCGCCGCGGCATGCCGGCTTCGCGGAACAGCTTCATCATGTCGGAAGGCCAAAATTCATAGACCACTTCGCGAGTGGCGCCGGGGCTATACGAGGGGCAGGCGGGTCGGCCGGTCCTGGTATCGATTTCGACCGCGCGGTGAAGTTGACTCACGCGGCTCGGCGATTTGCCCGGAATGTACCAGGTCTCTATCGTCTGGGGGCAATATTTGTTCGGCAAATCGCCGCTTTCCGCGCAAACAGAAACCTTGCTCACTCCGGGCGGTGGACCGGGAAATGAGAAAGCCTGCCCAGGTTTTTGCAGCGCGAGCGCATCGGCAATGCTGTTCCGCCGGA
>CBAAAA010000068.1:3023-13706 GCA_964658695.1 uncultured Solirubrobacteraceae bacterium
CAAGTGGAATCGTCATAATTGGGCTTGGCGCACGCGGCGGCATCAGCGCCCACGAATGCGCTATTGCCTCGGGCGTCAAAATCGCCAATCCATACCACCAGTATGTAAGGACCGGCAATGCCGGCCGACCAGGCGTCGCGGAAGCCCCAGGATGTACCGGTTTTCCAGGCAATGGGCCAACCATCACGCCGCATAAGAGTGATGTCCTCAGCCGGGCGCGGGTTGTGGCTCAGCATATCGACCGCGATGAAGGCGGCTTCCGGGCTAAGCAGCCGCGTGCCCTGCGGACTGGGATCACTCACACGGGATCGGATGGGTTGCATCACGCCCTGATTGGCCAGCACGGCATAAAGCGAAGCGAGTTCTTCCATAGTGACTTCGCCCCCGCCGAGTGCGAGCGCCAGGCCGTAATAGGACTCCGGCTTCAGGTCGCCGATTCCGGCACTCTGCAGGAACTGGTAAAGATTGGGCTGGTGGAGTTGCGTCGATACCCAGACCGCTGGAATATTGCGGCTGCCGATGAGAGCGTCCTGGGCTGGAATCGGGCCGATAAAAATGCCGTCGAAGTTCTCGGGTGTGAAGGGGCCGAAAGAGGTAGGTGAGTCGCGGACAATGGTGCGCGGGTGCAGTATGCCCTGGTCGAGCGCAAGCCCATAGACAAACGGTTTGAGAGTTGATTCGGGTGAGCGTCTGGTGAGCACGGCGTCGATCTGACCGTGGATGTCTTCGCTCGTATAATCAGCCGAGCCGACCCACGAGTTAACACTCATGTCCCGGTAAGAAACCAGTAAGACGCCGGCGTTGCGAATGCCGTGTTCGCCAAACTGATTGAGATAGCGATTGACAAGGCGTTCGATTAAACGTTGGAGACCGGCGTCGAGTGTAGTCTCGATTGGGCCGGCACCCCCCGAAGCGGCATGCAGAATGGAGTCGGTGAAATGAGGGGCAAGCAACGGCAGCGCGACATCTGACTTGACCGGCACAGCCAGTTCAAGCTGGCGCTGGTCGGACTCAGTCGGATGATAAGTCCTGACCCAGGAACGAGCCAGTTGAGCGCGAGCTTTGACTAGCCCTATAACAGCAGCGCCGCGGCCGGCACGCGCAGCCGGGCGCTGTGGAATGACAGCCAGGGTGACAGCTTCACCAAGATCGACTTGAGAGGCAGGTTTGTTGAAGTAGACGCGGCTGGCCATGCCGACCCCTTGGATGTTGCCGCCGAAGGGTACCAGATTCAGATACGCCTCCAGAATGCTGTGCTTGGAATAGCGCGCCTCAAGCCAAAGCGCGGCGCAGGATTGCCGCACTTTGCCCAGCGGCGTTCTGGTATTCATGTGATAAAGCAAGCGAGCCAGTTGCATGGTCCGCGTGGAGCCTCCGCGACGTCCGTGTCCGCGCCAGTTGTCGGCTAAAGCGCGCAGCAGCGCCACCGGATTCACGCCTGGATGCCAGTTGAACCAGCGGTCCTCTTTCAGCCGGAACGAGTCAATCGTCTCGGGCGACATTTCCCTCAGAGGAGTCCAAAGGCGGTACTGTTCATCTGAGGCGAGAGTCACGCGAAGCAGTTCATGATCGGACGACCACACGGAGGTAGATTGCGGGATCTGCTCGCGCAGCGTTTGATGCGGGTAGAAGCGGATCAGAATGAGCGCCAAGGCAAGCAGGCAGGCGAGTTTGAGTTTACGCGTCACGGCTTCACAATTTCGAGCTTCGAACCCTGACTGATGCCGGTGATCTGCCGGTCATACATGCCTTCCGCAAAGGCCGGCGGAGACTGGAACACGCCGGCATTCGTGGCGCGGACCTTATAAACCCAAGTGGATACGTCTTTGGTCACATCGCCGTAAAGGATTACGCGATCATCACGAAAATCAACGTGTGCGGGAGTCCAGCTCGAACCTGGGCCGGGATTGCGGTCCAGGGTTGGCTCGACGCCGCCGGGTAGAAGATCGACCACGGCTACCTGATCCAGGCGGTCGCGGTTGACGGTGCGCAGGCGCAGACGAACGAAGAACTCCTGCCCTTCTTTCACGGTTGTGAGCACGGCGCCCTTGTCGTCGATAAACTCGTGAATCACCTCCAGGCCGTGATTGATTTCGTTAACAGGCGCATTGCGGTCGAAGCCTGATTCACTGACGGCGTAATAAGCGGGAGGCGAGCCATCGCGCGTGAACAGTACGCTGGCGATGCCGGCGGGCACCGCTACTTTCGACGTGCCCGGGCTGCTTCTGGCCGTTCAGCACAACAGCCAGTTTTATGTCGGGAGCCGCCGCCTTGGCGTAGGAATCAAGAGCAAGCAACGTGTAGGCAGCCGAAAGCGAACTGATCCTGTTCCCGCTGATGGCTCCAGCGATGTTTTCGAGAACCGATGGCGGAACACTGCCGGCGCGATCGGGGAAATGACGCGCGATCAAGTAGAGTAGCTGCGCCTCATGCACCACCGGATCGTAATAGACGTAGTCGGAATTCCAACCGGCTTTCGTCTGGGCCCAGGGAACGCCGCGGATGATGCGGTCGGCATCGCGGTTGCGCCGCATCAGTCTGTAGGCGGATGCCAGATACGCGGCAGCTAAATCAGTGGTCCAGGTTTGCGTGTAGCGGCGGCTGAGTTCCTGCTCCACATTCGCCACCGCGGCATTTGGCTTTATTCCCTGACGAGCGAGCAAATAGACGGCGTACGCGCGCAGGCGTCCGGCTTCCAGCGTGGATGCGGGGCTGGATGCGAAGTTGGTGAGCCAGTCGTTTAAACTGGCCACCATCTCCGGCGGAACTTTCTGTCCGCGCTCGCGCGCTTCAACCAGGAAGTGGGCACCATAGATAGTTGGAAATTCGGCAGTTTGCGGCGACGACGCCCACACACCGAAACCGCCGGATTCTTTCTCACGGCTTTGCAGCATGGCCAGGGTTCCGGCAATCGGCTGTGGGTCGCGGGTCTTAACCGAGCCGAACTCTGGATGAGCAGCCAGCAGCAAAGCGGCCAAGCCCTTACTCACCAACTGTTCGGTGCATGGATAAGGATACGTATCGAGATACGCGACCGGGGCGTTCCCCCCATACCAGCGGCAGAGCGGAGATGGAAGCTTGAACGGAACGCATTTCGGGCAACATGTCGCGCTTGATGGCTACCGTGGTGCTGCCGCTATCCAGCCGGCCCAGCGTTAGTTGGGTCCGGTAAGCCAGCGCAGGGCGCACACTGATGCTCTCTTCCTGGTGTGCCATTGAGCCGGCCGCCGCTTTGCCACGCAGCGCGCTGAACTTCAGCGAGGCAGCGCCGAGGAAGGCGTTGGCTTTGAAGCGGAATTCGGCAATGCCTTCGCGCTTTTCGGCAATCTGCAGATCGATAGCTGACGGGCCCACGGCTGTCAGTTCCCGGGACGACTGAACCTGTACATGCACAGGTGTTTCGCTCTTGCCGGAAGTGTTATTGAAGACGCCGACCGTGACACTTACCTCGTCGCCGGGTGCAACCATGGCCGGCACATTGGGCGTGAGTATGAAGTCGCCCTTGACTTCGGTGTTGGCTTCGCTGACACCCGCCTTTTCGGCGTCCACCGCGATGGCAACAATGCGAACGCGGCCGTTGTAGTAATCGGGGACGGTATAGCGCAGTTCCCGTCCAGCGGGGCCAGCGTCGATGATGCCCGACCACCATGCCACCGGCGGTTTGCGCTTCCGGTTGAACGGATTCAAGTGGCGCGTGAACCCGCCGTCCGCATCCCCGCCTGGAGCGGAGAGCGCTAAGAAACGGCGGAATTCGGGCAGGATGAGATCCAGAATTTGGGTGGTCTCAACCTGCGGCATGCGCTTTTGAAAGAAGAAGCTGAGCGGATCGGGGTTCCTGTAATGGGCGACCTGCAGGATGCCTTCGTCAACGGCCAGAACGGCGACCCGCGAAGCAACGCTGGGAGTGACCCGCATCACCAGCATGACGCCCGGCTTGATCTGCGAGGGCGCGCCGAGACGGAGCTGTTGGGTGCGCGCTGCCACATCTGCGGAAAAGCTGGCAACACCGTAGCAAAGCGGCTCATGAAAATTTCTTCCGAGGAGGGATCGCGCAGAAATTGGACGCCGACGTAACCGTTGCCCTCGAACTCTTTGGGCAGCGTCACTCGCTGAACGGAGCTGGTTGTGGTGGTTCGAAACCACTGATGGTGGAAGACACGATCGCGCTCGATAGTCAGCAGGCCCGATCCAACGTAAGGAGCGCGAATACTCACGCTCATGGTTTCTCCGCCCGCATACGAAGGCTTGTCCAGCTGGATCTGCAGTTCGGCGTTACGTTCCAGCGAACGCGATAGATTGGCTTGGCCCGCAACTGTTTAACTGAGCCGGTTGAGTTCTGCGCCCGTCGAGTTGCGAAGCACCAGAATGAAGTCCCCGGGCTCCTGCGTGGGAAGCGCGATGTTGCTGCCGCCAGCGCTCAGGCGCATGGTACGGGTGTTTCGAACGGTCTCCTTCAACCGCGATACATCTTTAAAGGTACGGTCATCCTGCTGAGTCAGGACCGAAAGGTATTTGCGCTCCACCCATTCCAGCGTGAGCTGTTCGGCGGCGACAGACTTCACTTGCCGGTTTACCGCCAGCCAGTTGGAAGCGCGGGCGCTGCCGCGCGTAACGAAACTGAGGTCGACATCGGCCTTCACGCCGACAAGATAAGGAGCATCGGAAACGATGACGGTGTTCTGGGCACTGATACTTCTTCCGCCTTCCGCCTCAAAGGCGCGCGCCAGCACGTTCAGCCGGTAAGCCCTGCCGGCGAAGCGAGCCAGATCGAGATTCAATTGGGCATCGCCTTTGTCGTCGGTAATGGTGGGCGAAAGAGTCTCATGAAACGGCTCCTTCACAACCTCTCCGATCTGGAAGCGATGGTCCGGAAAAGCCGCAAATTGAGGCAACACAGGCGATAGACTGAGCTCGCCTTCTATGCGGCGATTGCCGGCAGGTTCTCCGAACAGGTGGGCTACGTTGACGCGCGCCTTGGCGTCTGTGGAAGCTACCCAACCGGAGAATGGCTGCTCTGCCAGATCCAGCCGGACTTTCATTCGATCTGGTTCAAATTCCTGAACGTTAAAGGAAGTATTTCCCAGCGACTCGCGGTGTTTTTCGTCTTTGGCGAGCCATGTTTCGGCTTGATAAGTGCCAGTGGGCGCCGAACGTTGAGTGCTGAAGGCGACTTCGTCGAAAGCCGTGGCCGAGATTTTGATTTTTTCCCGGCGGACGACATTGCCGCGGGAGTCGCTGATGTCCACTTCCACCGGAAGACCAGCCAGCGAAGCCTGCCAGTCGCTGGTGCGAGTAATCATTCCAATGTGCGTGGTTTCACCGGGGCGGTAGATGCCACGGTCAGTAAACATATAGGAAGAGAGTTGTTGTGGTGAAGCGGCATTTTCAACACCCCCGACATCGAAGCGCGAAAAATCGAGACTGCGATCGTTAGAATGCAGCGGCAGGAACGAGAAGTCAGAATCCTTTTGCACAAGGATCATAAGCGGCGCCTTCTCACGCTTCAAGTCAGGCAGCTTGGGCAGTTGAGCGCGGCCATTGGCGTCGGTACTGGCCGCCGCCACCGGTTCCCCATTGCGGCCCAAAACCTCGACACGGGCGTCACTGACGGGCTGGCCGGTGTGGATCGATTGAACAAAAATATCGCGCGTGCAGTTGTTCCAGCGCTTCACGATGAAGCCAAGGTCGGTCACCGGGATGAGTCGCGTGTCTTCAATCCGTTGGTTCTCGCTCTCGTCGCCATTCTCTGTTTCCGCGCTGTCGCCGGATTGCTGTTGATCTGGGTCGTGCGCAAGGACTGTGCGAACGTGAAGCAGAAAGAGACCGCGCTTGTTGTTGGCTTTGTCGTCAAGATAATGTCCGAGATCGATGCTGTCGTAGACCGGCTTACCTGGCTGTTTGTCGCTGTAATTGCGAGTCGTGGAAAAACGCTCGACGATAGTGTCTTCCACTCCGTACAGTTGCGGTTTGGAGAAATCCGCCATGCCGGGCGCAAGGTGCTGCAGCTGATTCGGCAGCACCCGGCCCACTTCGACGCGGACTTTCCCCACATCGCGTACCAGAAATCCCACTTTGCGGTCGCCGCCTAACGAAAGAAGCGCGCCTTTGCCGATGAACATCAGCGCCTGCGGATAGGGCGAGACCTGGATGGTCTCGATAAACGGCTTGCCCGAGGTGTATCCGCCCATGCCCTCCACTCCCGCTTTTATCAGCAGATAAATGTATCGGCCTACCGGTGCATTGAATTTGAACCCATGCGTGGTTTCGTTGCCGCCGTCGGAGGCGACGTAGTTGAGCGGCAGCGCTTGCGATTTCGACAGGACCTCGTTCCCAACCTCGCTATCGTCGGTCCATTCGTAAGGCTTTGTGTCGCCTTTTTCCTGTCTCGCACTGTGAAGAGGAAGCAGGAAAGCCTGCACCTTGCCCGCAAAAGCCTTCTCGGCAACGGGAGAACTGCTGGTCAGCAGCAGCACCTGTTCGGGCTCGTAGCGTGCGTTGTCTACCAGCGTCATCTGCGCGCCATCGAAACGAAGAGCGGAACGGCCGGGAATGGCCACTACTTCTTGCAGCACAGTATTGGTCTGGTTGCCGCCGCGAGAAGCTCGAACACTTTTGCCGACACGAACAGTCATGGAAGTGTCATCACGCGGCATCGCGAGAGAGGCGGAATGGATATAAGCATGCAGCTTCAACTTGTCGTAGACGACGGTGAAATGCTTGCTGTCCGCCGTCAAGCCGAGGAACTGCGCGTCCGCGGCTGGAACCAGCGAAACGCGCCGCTCAAATTCAGCGGTATCCACCGGGTGAGAGAAGCTCACGGTGGCCACCACCTTTTTCAGCGCGGGGTTGGTGGGGTCCTGATAGAACTGCTTCTCACTGATCTGGGCGGAAAATGGCTGTGTTTTGAAGACGAATCGTCATCTTCCAGTTCGATGGTTTTGGCGAGAAAGCCCTTGCGAGCCATCGTTACCTTGAAAGAAGCGTCCACCGGCCAGTCGGATGCCGGTCTGAACTGCAGGCGCTTCCCGTCAAGCCAAGTCCAATCACCGGCGAACTTGGGTGAAATTTGGATGCCGGACGTCACGCGTTTATCAATGTTGGCGAGCGGGGCAGCGGATGCACTGAACTCGACGAGTAGCGGGTCAATGGAAGGCGCACCTTTTTCGTCATAGGAAGTTAGCTTGGGAGCAGTTACAGTGAGCTCTCCATAATTCGGCCGAGGTCTCAGCTTCCACCACATGAGTGCGCCCGCGATGGCCAGCAGAGTGACAACGGCAATTACGACGCGGCGGCGATCCGCCAGCAAATAGCGCCCGCTGTTTTGAAGTTTACGCCCGGCCCACGGCGCCCATTCAGGCGCGCTCCATTGGAGGTGTCCAAAGATTTTGCTAAGCAGCGAGAAGAAGAGATTGGGGGGATCGGGCGGAACAGAGATCGCCATCTTTGTAAGTGAATTATAGGCGGGGATTCTCAGGAAATCGCTGGGCGTCGGACGTTAATTTTAGACGACCATCAACAGGATTGATAACCCGATTCAGGCTGCCTCTGCGGCCTGTCTTCGCCAAATCGTCAGCATCTAACACCCGGCCAGTCACTCCGGGAAATTGCGGGCTGGCACGATCAAACTGCGCCAGACTACAATCGAGACCATGTGCCGGTTCCTGTCTTTCCTTGCTATCGCCTCAAGCCTCACTTGCTTAGCACACGCTCAATCCATCAGCTTCGATGAAGCACGAAAGGTGTGGCTCCTGCAAACCGCACACAGCTCTTACGCGATGGGCGTGGGGCCGGATGGTCAGTTAGAGCACCTGTATTGGGGCGGGTCCATCTGGCGGATGCAGGATCTTCCCACAGCCGCCAACAAGCAGGACATCTCCTCCTTTGACCCTCGCGAAATGTTAGAGAACGAGGAGTTCCCCGGCTGGGGTGGAAAGCGCTACTATGAACCCGCTCTCAAAATCAGCCGCGGCGACGGCGATCGGGACCTGGTCCTGCATTATAAGTCCCACTCCACAGACGCTGATCAGCTGAACATCACTCTTAAGGACATCAAGGACGACATCGAAGCGGTGCTTCACTACCGCGTCTACGCAGATGCCGGCATCATCAGCCGTTGGGTCACGGTGAGCAATCACTCCCGGCAATCGCTGACGGTGGAAAGCGCTCAATCGGCAACCTGGTACATGCCGCCTGGCGAGGGATACCGGCTAACTTATCTCAGCGGACGCTGGGCCGCCGAAACACAGATTAATCAGGAGCCAGTTCATGAAGGCATGAAAGTTCTCGAGAGCCGCCTCGGACACACCGGGCACAACCTCAATCCCTGGTTCGCTCTCGATGCCGGAACCGCTGACGAGGAACATGGCGGCGTCTACTTTGGAGCCTTAGCCTGGAGCGGAAACTGGCGCATATCGGTGGAACAAACGCCATACAAGCAGGTACGCGTCACCGGCGGCTACAACACCTTTGATTTCGGCTACCCTCTGCAGCCCGGCCAGAGCCTCGAGACTCCGGTCTTCTATGCCGGTTACGCAGCCAACGGCTTTGGCGAGGCTTCCCGCCTCCTGCATGGTCTGGAACGCAAATATGTCGCGCCGGGAGGATTGCAGTCGCGCCTGAGGCCCGTACTCTATAACTCGTGGGAAGCCACCACCTTCGATGTGGATGAACCGGGTCAGGTCGCGCTCGCACAGAAAGCGGCAAAGCTGGGCGTCGAGCTCTTCGTGATGGATGACGGATGGTTCGGGCAGCGCAACACCGACAACGCGGGCCTCGGTGACTGGGTAGTCAACCCGAAGAAGTTTCCCCACGGCCTCGGACCTCTCATCAAGCAGGTCAACGATCTCGGTATGGACTTCGGACTATGGGTCGAGCCTGAAATGGTGAATCCGGATAGCGATCTGTACCGTGCTCATCCGGACTGGGTTATGAACTTCAAAGGTCGTCCGCGCGGCGAGTTGCGGAATCAGCTGGTGCTGAATCTCGCCCGCGACGACGTGCGCGATCACCTGATCGCCGTACTCGATAAGCTCGCCACTGAAAACAACTTGCGCTACTTCAAGTGGGACATGAATCGTACTTTCTCGGAACCAGGATGGCCGGAGATGCCGCCGGACCAGCAGAAAGAGCTTTGGGTCAAATACGTCAACAACTATTACGAAATTTTGGCGCAGCTACGCGCACGGCATCCCAAACTGGAAATCGAATCCTGTTCCGGCGGAGGCGGCCGCATTGATCTCGGCGTACTGCCCCATGTGGACGAGTTCTGGACCTCCGACAACACCGAGGCGTTTGACCGCTTGCGCATTCAGGAAGGCTTCTCGGAAGCCTATGCGGCGAAGTTCATGTCAGCCTGGGTCACCGATGTGCCCAACATGAACGGACGCACCACGCCCCTGCAATATCGGTTCCTCGTCGCCATGCAGGGAGCACTCGGCATCGGCGCGAATCTCAACAAGTGGACCGCCGGCGACGCACAGCTTGCCACAAAAATGATCAAGGTCGATAAGCAGATACGGGACGTGGTCCAGACCGGCGATCTGTACCGGCTGCTTTCTCCGCGCAGCCAGGACACCACCGCAAACGAGTACGTCACCGCTGATGCGGACCGGGCCGTCCTGTTCGCCTTTCGCCACTCGCAGGAGTACAACACGCCTCCCCCGGCGATCCATCTGCATGGACTCGATGCGAAGGGCGTGTATCGCCTCGAATCGATCGACAACAAACTCGCCGCACCCGCAACCGAGCTAAGCGGTGCTTATCTGATGCAGTCCGGAGTGAATCTCAAACTGACCGGGGACTTCGACAGCACCGCCGTCATCCTCATTCGCCTCAAACAGTAGCCGCGCGCGGTAGTGGCTCAATCTGAACTTGCTCGATCTTGACATGTTCAGGTTGTACCTAGTCAGCTGCATCTTATGAAGCGCAGCAAGGACTTGGGTATCCCAGCCGAATCACTCAATATCTTGCCTGTCGTTGTTGTTTTTCTGCTAGCGACAGCTAGCGCTATCCTCAAAGAGAGTCTAACGAGGAATCACGCATGGCAAGTACGCCCACCGCCACTACCGAACGAAAAGTTTTTTGCGTCAAGCTGCAGAAGGAATTGCCGGGCCTGGACGAAGTTCCATTTGACGGTCATCCCCTCGGTCAGCGTATCTACGAGAACGTTTCCAAAGATGCCTGGAAGATGTGGGTTGAGCAGATGAAGATGATCATGAATGAGTATCGCCTGAACTTGGGAACCCCGGAAGCGCAGGAATTCCTCCTCAAGCAGATGGAAGAGTACTTCTTCGGAGAAGGCGCCGCCCATCCGCCCGGCTACGTTGCTCCCGGTCATTAAAGACCAGCCTGCACGTTCCGCCCCGCTAGTTCGTCCTGAGGGTTTGATCCAGCGCACCATAATCTGCGGTCTTCTGCTCTGTCTCCTGCCGCGCCAATTCCAGGTTCTGTGCCGCAACCTCAGCCGCCACGCGCATGCTGCGTTCCCGGGAGAGATAGCCAAATACCGAGACGATCAGAAGCAGATCCAGACCTGTGGCGAGTGCCAATGCCAGGAACGCGCGCCAGAAGTCCGTTTGCACGGTGGCCGTGCGCGTGGCCAGCAGGCTGCGCTCATCCGCCTTCATCGCGTCGAGCGAAGGCGGCATGGACATCGAGGAAGTGGCGCACGCCACACCCGACAAG
>CBAAAA010000069.1:0-13704 GCA_964658695.1 uncultured Solirubrobacteraceae bacterium
TCCGCTGCAGACTCAGGTAATCAAGACCAACTGCACACAGAAATTGAAGACGGTTCTGGATCTCTTCGACCACTCGGCCGGCGACTTGCATTTCGCGGTCCGAGAACTTCCACGAAAGCACCAGAGGCAACGCACGGGCGATCGGCATACCGGTGAACTCCGCGATGGAGATTTCCTTCACCCGCACAGCCAGGCTTTCCGGACGCAGACGGCGGCCGTGGCAGTCCGGGCACTCGGTCGGCGACATGTAGTCCATGAGCCATTCGCGATAGTTCTCGCTCGAGCGCCCGAACGATTCCTGCAGGATAGTGAGAATGCCGGAGTACTGGGCATTGCCGTTCAGCAAAAGATTCCGCGTCTTCTTCGGAAAATCTTCGAACGGAATGGAAAGATCGATCTTGCAGGCGTCTGCCAGATCGTTTAAAGCCGAGGACATGTAAGCGGAAGCCGAACCAGGCCCAAGCCCGCCATCGAGAAGCGGCTTACTGGGATCGGAAACGACCTTCAGCGGATCGAATGCCCAGGTGCTTCCGACTCCGTTGCAGGTGGGACAGGCTCCATAAGGACTGTTGAAGGAAAACGAACGTGGTTCCAGCTGCGGAATGCTGGTGCCGTCATTCGGGCAGGCCAGCTTTTCCGAGTACAGGCGATCCTCACCGCCGACTACTGAGATGACCACTAAGCCATCGGCCCACTTCAGCGCCGTCTGGATCGAGTTTTCGAGGCGCGCTTCAATGCCCGGCTTGACAACCAGGCGATCGATCACCACTTCAATGGTGTGATTCTTCCGCTTATCGAGCTTCAAAGGCTCGTCCAGCGTCATCAGTCCGCCATCGATGCGAGCCCGGAACCCGGCCTTCGAGATTGCCTCGATCTCCTTCTTATACTCGCCTTTACGGCCGCGCGCAACCGGCGCAAGAACCATGATGCGCGCGCCCTGATGGTGAGAAAAAACCTGTTCGATGATCTGGCCCGGAGATTGCCGGCTGATCTCCGAGCCACACAGCGGACAATGCGGTACGCCAACCGAGGCATAGAGCAGCCTCAGGTAGTCGTAGATCTCAGTCACCGTGCCGACGGTAGAACGCGGGCTTCTTGTAGTGGTCTTCTGTTCAATCGAGATGGCCGGACTCAAGCCGTCGATCGAATCAACCTCAGGCCGCTCCATCTGGTCGAGAAACTGACGCGCATAGGGGGACAAAGTCTCGACATAACGCCGCTGACCCTCCGCATAGATGGTGTCGAATGCGAGCGAACTTTTGCCGGATCCGCTGAGACCCGTGATCACGGTGAAGCTGTTGCGCGGGATCTCAAGGCTGATGTTCTTGAGGTTATGCTGGCGCGCGCCATGAACGGATATGCGATCTAGCATGTAGGAAGTAGCGGAGGAACGAAGTGAGCGGCACGGAGCAGCCGTCACCCTATTGTCACCCATCCTGGTTGCCGGCAGCGGTCTCGCTTCGATCCGGCTGCTAGTCTCGCTACGATATGGATACAGC
The DNA here is from genome assembly GCA_964658695.1 of uncultured Solirubrobacteraceae bacterium. Lineage (GTDB taxonomy): Bacteria > Acidobacteriota > Terriglobia > Bryobacterales > Bryobacteraceae > Bog-105. Next base: position 1,500 of record CBAAAA010000069.1, read on the forward strand.
GGCAGCGCTGGCCTGCGCTCCCCTGGCAAGTAAATTATGGCTAAGAACTTCAAAGATCTAACGGAAAACGAAATTCTGGGGCTGGCGATTTCGCTCGAAGAGGAAGATGGCCGAATTTACGGTGAGTTCGCGCAACGATTACGCAACGATTTCCCCACCACCGCGCAGATGCTGGCCGAAATGCAGGCAGAGGAGTCCGGGCACCGCACCAGCCTGATCGAGTTGTACCAGAAGCGTTTTGGCGAGCACATTCCGCTTATCAGAAGGCAGGACGTGAAGGGCTTTGTGTCGCGACCGGGCGTGTGGCTGCTCGACACCGTCAATCCATCGGCCGTACGCAAAGCCATTGAGGATATGGAATCGGAAACCCGCCGCTTCTATCTGTTGGCTCAGGCAAAAGTGACGGACGCGTCCACCCGTAAACTGCTGGGTGATCTTGCGGAAGCGGAGATGAAACACACAGCAGCCGCCTCGGAGATTGAAAAGCAGCAGCTCACAACCGAAATCCGTTCGCAGGAAGACGAAGCTTATCAGCGCCAGATCGTTCTACAGTACATTCAGCCGGGTCTGGTAGGCCTGATGGATGGCTCGGTTTCGACGTTGGCGCCAGTTTTCGCGGCGGCATTTGCGACTCACAAAAGCTGGGACGCATTCCTGGTTGGCCTGGCGGCTTCAGTCGGCGCGGGCATTTCAATGGGGTTTGCCGAGGCGTTGTCGGACGATGGCACAATCACCGGGCGCGGGAAACCTCTGGTGCGAGGTGTGATCTGCGGAGTGATGACGACCGCCGGGGGAATCGGGCACACTCTTCCGTACCTGATCGCCGATTTTCGCCTTGCCACCACCATCGCGATCCTGGTGGTTGCGGTTGAACTCGGATTGATCAGCTTCATTCGTCATCGCTACATGGGCGCTCCCATTTTCAGAGCAACGCTGCAGGTGGTTTTGGGCGGCGTGCTGGTCTTCATAGCCGGTCTGGTGATCGGGAATTCCTGACGGGTGACAAATCGTGATTGAATACGAAGAGGCGGATCCGGAAGTGAGGGCCGTCTATGACGATATCCGGGCGACCCGCAAAACGGACTACATCAACAATTTCTGGAAAGCTCTGGCGAGCGATCCCACTACGCTTAAGCAAACCTGGGAGAGCATCAAGCGAATAATGGCGGCGGGAGCACTGGATCCGCTGACAAAAGAATTGATCTACATCGCGGTAAGCGCCACCAATCAATGCCGCTATTGCGTCGCCTCCCACACTGCGTCCGGAAAGAGCAAGGGTATGACCGATGAGATGTTTGCCGAACTGATAGCGGTAGTCGGCCTCGCAAATTCAACCAATGCTCTCGCGATCGGCTACCAGGTGGAAGTGGACGAACGCTTCAAGGTGTAAAGAAAACCGGGGCTGGCGGCAACTCCGGGCCGGAATAGGACCCCGACTATGACCCCGAACCTAAGGTGGATGGACTCTTCGCAAGCGACATTTCGGTATCTGCTGGCGGTGCTGCTCCCTGTGTACGCCGCTGCGGTCTTTTGCAGTGTCGGCGCGGAGAGTCTCGCCCTTTCGGTGGTTCCCGCGACCTTGCTGGGCATCGTGCTGCTCACCCCGCTATGTCTTTTTGCAAAACGTGTACCGCTCGGCTGGACCGGGGCTTCCTACCCGCATGCAACGTTGCTGCTGACTTTGGTCGGAGTCGGCCTGATGCTCCGCATTGTGTTTGCGACGTTTGTTCATCCCGTTCCGGTAAGCGACATGGCTTCCTACGATTTCAGCGCGCGCCATCTTCTGACGGCGCACGACTACGTCTGCCGCGAGGGTGCGAATATGATGCGCGCGTTCCGGCCACCGGGTGTTGCCTTTCTTCTGGCCGCGGTGATGGCGGTGGTCGGCCAACAGGCGTGGGCGGCATTGCTCCTGAACTGCATCCTTTATATACTCTCTTCGTTCCTCTTGTGGAAGGCTCTGCAAAAGCAGCCCTGGCAGGCAGCGATGTTCGCCGTAGCTATGCTCGCGGTATGGCCCAGTGACGTCTCGGTTGCAGGTCTTCCTCAATCTGAAACTCCGAGTGTTTTCTTTTCCGCTGCGCTGCTTTGCGTTCTGCTGCGGGTAGAAGGTCTCTGGAAAAGGACGCTGCTGTTGGGATTCCTCACCGGCATCAGCTGTCTGGTCCGCAATAGCAACCTGCTGGTCGTCGGGGTGTGGTGGTTCGTGCTGCTGCAGACGCCGGCGCCCTTGAAAAAGCGTGCGGCAATGAGCTTGTTGGCACTGCTCAGCGCATTCGCGCCGATTCTACCTTGGACTTTGCGGAATGCTTACGTTCTCGGGACACCGGTCCTGGTGGCGACAAACGGCGGCAGCGTTTTCTACAGCGCGAACAATTCTTTAACCGCCGGAGAGTGGGAAGGGACAAGCGAGCAAGAAATTCACGCTTACTTGCCGGACGAATTGGCAATGGACAAGGCTGGCTTTCGATTAGCTGATGAATGGATCCGGACGCATCCAAAGCAGTTCCTGAGACTGGCGTTCCAGAAGGTCCGAATACTGTTGGGATCCGATGACTGGGGTCCCTACTGGGCAATTGAGCGGGGCCGCGGCTATACGGGCAGTGCTTACATCGCAGATCTGATCGCCGCCGCATTGTGGTGGGTAGTGCTCTGGGCGTTCCTGCTGGTTGGCTTCGTCCGGCAACCGCGCCTGATTCAACAGGAAGTAGTCTTGCAAGCTGTCACCGCGTTTACGTTCTTGCCTTCCCTCCTGTTCTTTGTCTTTCAGAGCCAGCCGCGCTATCACGCCTTCATGATTCCTGGCCTGTTATTTTTGGCGGCTAGACTCAATTCCTTTAAAGTTACTTTTGAGGAGCAAGCTCCTGCGGGCTTCGGATGGGAAGACGACGCGTGCCCATCGAGCGAATTTCTCACGCCTGCGACCATTGCGGATAGTGCAACTCGCTAAGGTCGTTGAAACGTCGCGCCAGATTGCGGCCACGACGAAGCGCCTCGAAAAGACCGATTTGCTGTCGCAGCTGCTGCGGCAGCTCGCGCCGGAAGAAGCGGAAATTGTTGTGGCCTTTCTTTCTGGTGCTATGCGGCAGGGGCGAATCGGCGTTGGGTATGCGACGGTGCAAGCCGCCAGTGTTTTTCCCGCCGCGGAATCTACGCTCCAAATCCTGGAGGTCGACCGCATCCTGACAGACTTCGCTGAGGTGCGGGGCGCAGGGGCGGAATCGAGACGCCGCGAAATACTTAGCTCGCTGATGGCCCGCGCGACGGAAGCCGAGCAGCGCTTTATCTCCCGTCTGCTGACAGGCGAGTTGCGGCAGGGAGCGCTCGAAGGCATCATGCTGGATGCGCTCGCTAAAGCCGCGAACCTGCCTGCGGAACGGGTTCGGCGTGCTGCCATGATGGCGGGCGGCATCCCAGCGTTGGCGCATTCGGTACTGGCGCGCGGCGGTGAGGGGCTTGAACAGTTCGAATTGCGGCTCTTTCGACCGGCACAGCCGATGCTGGCGCAGTCGGCGGAGGATGTCAGTGAAGCGCTTGCAGATTTAGGAGAAGCGGCGCTCGAGTACAAGTTTGACGGCGCGCGCGTTCAGGTGCATCGGTCCGGAGACCAGGTGGCGGTCTACTCGCGCAACATGAATGACGTGAGCGCTGCAGTTCCGGAAGTCGTTGCAGCCGTTCGAAACCTTCCCGTGCATGATCTGATTTTGGACGGCGAGGTATTGAGTCTGGATGCAACCGGGCGGCCGCAGCCGTTCCAGGTCTCGATGCGGCGCTTCGGTCGCAAGATCAACGTCGGAGCTTTGATGAATGAGCTTCCAATGACGCCCTATTGGTTTGATCTGCTCTACCTAAACGGTGCGCCGGTTCTGGATGAGCCGCAGTCTCGGCGCTTTGCGGAGCTGAGCCGGCTTGCGCCCGGCGACAACCTGGTCCCGCATCTCACGACGGGCAATCCCGAAGAAGCGGAAGACTTTCTGCATGCAGCGCTCGCCGCCGGACACGAAGGCATCATGGCCAAGGCTCTGCAGTCTCCATACGCGGCGGGAGCCCGAGGGCAGAGTTGGCTGAAGGTCAAACAAGCTCGAACGCTGGACCTGGTAATCCTGGCTGCGGAATGGGGCAGCGGAAGGCGGCAGGGCTTCTTGAGCAATCTGCATCTCGGTGCGAGGGACACCGAGAAGGGCGGCTTTGCAATGCTCGGCAAGACCTTTAAGGGTCTGACGGACGAGATGCTCGCCTGGCAGACCATCGAACTACAAAAAATCGAGATCGGGCGCGACCGCTGGGCGGTACATGTCGAACCAAAGATCGTAGTGGAGATCGCCTTCAACGAGATTCAGGTCAGCACCCGCTATAAAAGCGGACTGGCGCTGCGATTCGCGCGAGTGAAGCGTTATCGGACAGATAAGACCGCCGCCGATTCGGACACGTTCCAGACCGTGAAGCACTTGGCCGGCGTTTCCGGCTGACAAGGCAACGACAACTATTCGCCTACGTCGAAAACCGCCGGACGCTATAGGAGATCGGCAGGATCCTGAGCGTTGCTTATGTTCCGGACGGCAGCGTGCGCAAGTCAGGGGACACAGTGCGAGTGGCGGCGCGGTTGATACGTGCGGACACTGGCTATGTCACACGGTCGGAAACGTACGACCGGCCGTTCAATGACATTCTGAAAATCCAGGACGTATTGCAGGTGAAGTGACGAAGGCGCTGAGAACATCCATCGAAGGCCGGTCGATCCGGAATCCGCCCCATTGATTTTGTTTCCTCTTGTTCTCCAGCCACGACTCAGGTAGGGTTAAAAGAACAAAAGGCGAATCTGAAATGAATCTAGCACTCGATTTCGGCGATACCGATAGCACGATCGAGGCGCTATCTCTCGAAACACCTTCTCCTGTACAGGGTCTCGTCTCTCGATTTGCCGAGGCCATGCAGCAAGAGGAGTCGCCGGTGCGTGCCATTCGACACCAGCCTGCCCGGGCAGCGCAGTTTTCTGCATTTCCGGAAGCGGTCGGCGAGCGGGTCAGATCCGCACTGGCGCAGCGCGGCATCGAACAGTTGTACACACATCAGGCGGCAGCGGTGGAGCATGCGCTTGCCGGACGGAACGCCGTAGTGGTCACGCCGACGGCAAGCGGCAAGACGATTTGCTATAACCTTCCGGTGCTGCAGTGCGTAATAGATGATCCGGCGGCGCGCGCCATTTATCTGTTCCCGACCAAGGCGCTCGCCGAAGATCAGCGGCTGGAGTTGCAGCGGCTGAACGATGTGATCGGCGGCCCGATTTCCTGTCACACCTATGACGGAGATACGCCCGCGGATGCACGCCGCGCGATTCGGGACAAAGCGAATATTGTCATGACGAACCCGGACATGCTGCATACCGGTGTTCTGCCTCACCACACCAAATGGGTCAAGCTGTTTGAGAATCTGCGCTACTTCGTCATCGATGAATTGCACTTCTATCGCGGCGTGTATGGCAGCCACTTGGCCAATATTCTGCGAAGGTTGCGGCGCATCTGCGAATTCTATGGCAGCAAGCCCCAATTCATCTGCTGTTCGGCAACCATCGCCAACCCGAAGGAGCTTGCCGAGAGCGTGACCGGACAGCCGTTTGAGGTTGTGGCGGAGAACGGGGCGCCTTCGGGTGACAACTACTTTGTTTTTTACAATCCGCCGGTGGTGAACAGGCAGCTTGGCATCCGCCGGAGTTACCTGCATGAGACGCGCCGGATCGCCATTGAGTTCATCCGGCAGCAACAGCCGACGCTGGTGTTCACGAACAACCGGCTCGCCACCGAGGTCCTTACGACCTATCTGAAGGACGCTTGTTCCCACCTGCCTTTTTCAAACGAGGCCATTCGCGGATACCGCGGCGGCTATCTGCCGAAAGAACGGCGTTATGTAGAGCAGGGATTGCGGGAGGGCAGGATTCGGGCAGTAGTCTCGACCAATGCGCTGGAGCTCGGCGTGGACATTGGATCGTTGGACACGGTCGTGTTGGCCGGCTATCCGGGAACCATTGCCTCCACACTGCAGCGGGCGGGCCGCGCGGGTAGAAGACAGTCCTCGTCGCTGGCGGTGCTGGTGGCATCGAGCGCGCCGCTCGATCAGTACATCGTCGAACATCCGGATTACTTCTTCGGTTCTTCGCCGGAAGGAGGACATATAAATCCGGACAACCTGGAGATTCTGCTGAGCCATCTGAAGTGCGCGGCGTTCGAGCTGCCGGTGAAAGATGGCGAGAAGTTCGGCTCGAACGAGACTGAGAAGCTGTGCCGTTTTCTTGCTGACGATCTGCACCTGCTGCATCATTCGGGCGACTGCTGGCACTGGGTGAGCGACAGCTATCCCGCCGATACCGTGAGCCTGCGCGCCGTGACAAGCGATAACTTCCTGGTCGTCGATATCACGGGCGATCACAAAGTCATTGGAGAGGTGGACTTTCCGTCAGCCCTGACAACGCTGCATGAGAAAGCGATCTATCTGCATGACGCACGTCAGTACCAGGTGGAGAAGCTCGACTTTGATGGACGCAAGGCGTTCGTACGTCAGGTAGATTCGGATTACTTCACGGACGCCATCGTCTACACACAGGTCAGCGAGCTGGCTCAGTTTGAGAGCGCCGGCGTCGGAGCTTTGGAAGCGAAGTCGGCTTGCGGTGAAGTGCGGGTCAAGCGGCAGATCGTCGGCTTCAAGAAGATCAAACTTTACACGCTGGAAAACGTCGGGGCCGGACTGCTGCAACTGCCGGAGCAGGAAATGCACACGACGGCATTCTGGCTGCATTTCGAGAACAGCTTCTTCGGAGACCTTCAGGGCTTCTCGACGGCCGATCTTCAGGACGCGGTACGGGGGCTCGGCAATGCGCTCAAGATTGCCGGCATTGTGTTGCTCTTAAGTGACGCCCGGGACCTTGCGGTTTCCGTTCTGGATGACTCGACACATATGAAGACGGTCTTTGAACCGGATATTGTGCTGTACGACAATTACCCTGGCGGCATTGGGCAGAGCGATCCCCTCTATCGAAGACAGACGGCGCTGTTCACCGGAGCCATTCAACTACTGCGCGACTGCCCGTGCAATGGCGGATGCCCCAGCTGTGTCGGGCCACCAAACGAAATCGGACCAAAGGGGAAAATGGGAGCTATCCAAATTCTCGGCAAGTTGCTGGCAGGTCAGAATGGCTAACTGGCGGAGGGAAGAAGCTTGGGCGATGCTGCCGGCTGTTGCTGTTGCTGGTCGGCGTCTTCGGGAAACACGGCGTACCCTGTCGGCGGAGGATAAAGTTTCTTCAACAGCAACAGGCGTTTCCGCAGATGACGGCTGGGTAATTGCCGGGGGCCAGTCTCCACATCGATGTCACAACAAATGCCGTGCAGATAGAGCGTGAGTGTGTCGATAAAGGACTGGCGCACGTAATCAAAGAACAGCGGGCTGTCCCGATTCACGTTGGCCTGACGCCGGATCAGGGCCTGTTTGGCCTGCCAGCTTTCATCATCGACCTCGCCGTGAACGCTTCCACTCAGTTCCTCCCGGATCATGCCCTTGTATGAAGATGATGTTTCGCTCGACCAGTTCTCCGCCACCAGCGCAGCCAGACGGCGATACAGACGGTAGTGGTACTCGGCGACATCCTGCTCCTTGAGAGCAAACACCAGCACGGTCTCGTTCTCGAAGCTGACTTGCGATGTCCAGGATTGCTTACCTTCCGCGGGGCGCTCGGCTACGACAAAATCAGACTGCTTCTCCACGCTCGCGCGGGTTTTTCGTTTGCTCTTCGGGAGACTGCGCTCACCGGAACGCTCCAGATAGGGAACCAGCAGGATGGAGATGCGCGGCAGCATTCCGGCAATCGAAGGAGGCAGTGCGGCCACTGGTTCTTCCAGGTATTCCTTGAGGACCTCTTCGGTCATCGGCAATGAGGCGCAGAAATATGCGAAGGTGTTGCTCAGCGGTATCACTTCGCCGCGGAAACGCTCCGCGAATTGCCCCACGCTCAGTTTGGCAAGCCCCGATTGAGCCGTGCTGGAAGGACTCGACTCGCGTTGGGTGGACATCTCGTTTTCGACCTCGATTCTAGCAAAGCGAGATTGCCTGAATGGCCAGCTGAGGCCGCCGGTATCAAGTTGTGTTACCGTTACGGCTCGAAGATTTGGTTGGTAAACTTGAGGCACACGTTGTGAAGTTCCTGGTTTCCGCCGGTGAAGCATCGGGCGACATGTATGCCGCGGGCGTCGTTTCCCGTCTCTCCCGAGCCTGCCCCGATGCGTCCTTCTATGGCTGTGCCGGACCGAAGCTGCAACACCTGGGCGTTACGCCTGTCATTGACTCCGCGAGGCTTGCAGTGGTGGGATTAGCGGAGGTCGTTGCTCATCTGCCGCGAATTTACCGCGAGTTTCGCAAGCTGGTCCGTTTCGCGGAACATGACCGGCCGGATGTCGCGCTGCTCACCGACAGTCCGGATTTCAACCTCCGGCTGGCGCGTCACCTGAGGCGCATGTCTGTTCCAGTTCACTACCTCGTCGCGCCGCAGGTATGGGCGTGGCGTCAGGGACGAGTCAAAGTGTTACGCGAGCTGGTGGACCGGCTTTACTGTCTGTTTCCATTTGAGGAACAGTGGTTTCGCGAGCGTGGAGTGAATGCCACCTATATCGGCCATCCGCTGGCGCATGCAGTGCGCACGAGCTGCTCTCGGGCTGAGTTTCTTGCCAGGCACGATCTTTCAGAACGCAGGCCGGTGGTGACCATTCTTCCGGGAAGCCGGATCGGCGAAGTCACGCGCCACCTGCCGATTCTTCTGGAGACGATTCGTTTTCTCAGGGAACGTTTTGAACTGTCATTTGTTCTGGCGACCCCGCGCGGCTTCCAGGCTGAGCAAGCTTTGGAAAAATTTCGGGAACCCCTGCACCGTTTAGCCATCAAAGTATTAGAAAACGAGACTTGGGATTGCATCGGCCATTCAGATCTTGCACTCGCGGCGAGCGGAACAGTTACCATTGAGGCCGCCATTCTTGGGACTCCGATGGTGACGTTTTACCGGGTGATGCCGGTGAGCTGGTATGCGGGCCGATCACTAATCAAAGCTCCGTTCCTCACGATGGTGAACCTGGTGGCCGGCCGCCGGGTGGTCCCGGAGTTCATCCAGAACGAGATGACTCCGGAAAATCTAGCCGGCGCCGCGGCTGCCTTATTGAGCGACGGGACTGCGAGCACCCGCATGCGAAGTGAGCTGATGGGTGTGCGGGCTTCCTTGACGCGCGAGGGGGATCCATACTCCCGTGTGGCAGATCTGCTGCTCGAAGACTGGAATGCCGGATCGGCGAGCGAAAAGGTGAATGTTGTTTCGTCCGGGAGAAAATAGTTGATGATGCGTGCTTTTAAGAAACACGCGCCGAACGCGGCCGGTATGAAAGTCTTCGGCACGCTGATATTCGTCAGCTTCGCCTCCGTGCTGGCTGCGCAGTCGAGTGAACGGGCAGCGGCGCGAATCGAAGTCCAGAAGTACACCATTGATGCCGAGATCAATCCGCGCACGCAGTCGATCGTTGCTACGGCCCGGGTCGATTTTAGCGCCACCGACACCACCAACGACGTAAGCTTCGAACTCAACAGCGCCCTCAACGTCACCAAGGTGGCCGATGCACAAGGGAAAACGGTCGGCGGGGGTCGAGATTCTGCCGATCATACCGTGAAGGTCACCTTTCCCAGTGCGTTGCAAAAAGGGCAGGCGACACAGCTTTCCTTCACGTATGATGGCAAGCTGACGGGAGAGGAAGAGTCGCCCGTTTATGGTTTGAAATTCGCAGCGCTGCATCCGGATTACGGATTTCTACTTTACCCGGCACGCTGGTTTCCGGTCAGCGGCTATACCGTGAATCGATTTGCAGCGGATCTTCATATCACAGTACCCACCGGATACCGGGTGCTTGGCAGCGGTGACCTCAAGAGCGATCTGGCGGGGGCCGATAAAACGGTTTTTTCTTTTCATTACGAGAAGGCCAGCTTCCCGGGAAGCATTGGCATCGTGAAGGGCGACGGCGTTCGCGTTTCTTCCCAGGGCATCTCCAGCCAAGTCTTCTTCCGCGAGGCACACGCCGCACAGGCTCAGGCCTACGGTGAGGAAGCGGGCAAGATGATGACCTTTTTCACCAGCGAGTACGGTCTTGCTCCGCAGGCGAATCTGAGCATTATGGAGACGGAGTCCGGTTCCGTGAACGGCTACTCTGCACCGGGCATCATCTTTCTGTCACCCGGCTCCATCAGCCAGTCCATCAATACCAAGGTGCTCGCGAACCAGTTGTCGCGGCAGTGGTGGGGGACGCTCGTGTCACCGGCCAATCGTAACCATCTGTGGCTGGTGAACGGAGGCGCGCGATTCTCCGAGCTTCTCTATGAGGAGCATACGGCCGGGGCGGGCGCGATGGACAATGACATCAAATCTACCTACATCGAAGCGTTGACGGTCAAGGATCCGCCGGTGCTGCAGGCGTCCCGGCTGGAAGACTATTCCCCGGAATATTGGGCGCTGACGGCGGCAAAAGGGGCGGCGGTTCTTAACATGCTGCGCAGTGTGCTGGGTGATGCCAATTTCAAAAAAGGCTTGCAGGCCTTCATGGATAAGTACAGCTGGCACTCGGCCAATACCGAAGACTTTCGGAAGGTTATGGAGGGAGTTTCAGGCGAAGAACTGCGCTACTTCTTCATCCAGTGGCTGAATTCCAGTGGTTCTCCTGAATTCAAGCTGGAGTACACAGTGCTCCGCACGCAGAAGGGCTTTCGCATCGTCGGGAAGGTCAATCAGGATCTGGACACGTTCCGAATGCCCGTGGATCTCAGAATTGAGACTGAGGGCAATCCCGAGGATAAGCGTGTCGAGGTGACGGGCACATCCTCGGAGTTCAGCATTGACACGTTCGGCAAGCCGCGCAAAGTGACGATCGACCCGAACCACGTTCTATTGCGCCTCGATCCCTCGATTCAAGTCGCAGTAGCTATCCGGCGGGGAGAGCAGTTTGTCGAAGTAAACGATTTTCAGAATGCGCTGCGGGAATACCAGAAAGCGCTTGAAGTGAGCCGCAATAGCTCTCTGGCGCATTATCGGATCGGAGAACTCTTCTTCCGCCAGAACAACTTTCAATCCGCCGCCAACGAGTTCCGCGCCGCGATCAATGGAGATCTTGACCCAAAGTGGACGGAGGTGTGGGCGGACATCAATATAGGGAAAGTCTTTGACGTTACCGGTCAGCGCGACCGGGCCGTCAACGAATATAAGCTCGCGATCCGCACACACGACAATACAGCGGGCGCACAGGCCGAGGCGGCCCGTTATTTGAGCAAGCCGTACGAGCAGAAGAATTCGGAAATTTAGCGAGGTTATTTACCTCGTGTGGCGACGAATTTCATCGCCGGCGTACCGCCTACACCGTACGGGCCGGTAATTACCTAAAATCCTATTTGGATTCTTGTAAATACTTTGAATGCTTGTTCCTTGTTCAGCCACTTAATACATAGGTGACAAACTGGCAGGTTTTCGTATCTTCGTGGCAAGTGTCGATTGACGGTTTGGGTGATACCCTGAAGGTACCCGAGGAAGGGAATGATTTGGACGAGAGACTGAAGGAGCTTATGCAGGAGCTGGGCAATGCGATCAATGAATCGTTGTCCGATTCCGATCGCATTGCGACCGCAATCGGTGAGATCAAGCGTGCTGGCTATGACGTCTTTCTGGTTCTCGAGGCAACGATCGGCTTCAATAAACGTGATGAATCGGACCCAGCAACCGACGGCGATGACAGCGGCGTGAAGGAAGGCGAAGCGCCGATGCACTTTGAATCGGCCGGTAAGATTCGTCTCACTTCCCAGGATCAGAAGTTCCTTCGTGCGTTGAAGATCTCGATCGAAGAAGATCAGAAATAAAGACTCAGTCCGGGGCTATGGCGAGGTAGCGTAGCCTCGTGAAAGTTCCCGATAGACGGTCCAGGTTTCCCGGACAGCCCGGTCCCAGGAGAACTGAGCAGCATGTTTTCTCCCTTTTTTGCCCAGTGTTAAGCGGAGGGTCTCATCCTGAATGAGCAACCGCAGGCCGCCGGCAATGGCATCCTGGTCTTCGGGATCGACCAGCAGAGCCGCGTCGCCCGCTACTTCACACAGCGCGGAAGAACTCGAGGTCGGTCCGCGACGGGATGGTCGGGAGCGCGCTCGG
>CBAAAA010000070.1:0-13684 GCA_964658695.1 uncultured Solirubrobacteraceae bacterium
CGCTTTCTCGCGCGCGATTCTCGACGACGCAGAAGTGCCGGTACCGCTCGAAAACGCTTTGGGTAACATGCGGGTCATTGAGGCTATTTTTCGCGCCGGTCAAAGTGGCGAGTGGCAGAATATCGGCTGACCGACAACTGCAACTTTCGTCTGCTGTGTTACTCACTGCTGCACATTCGCTTGTGATGTAGAACCAAATGCGCAACCTGTATTCGGAAGAAAGAGACAAAGGTTCTCGGCCTTCCAGCGCATAGCCGCCTGAATTCGTGTTCGGCCGCTCGGATGGTCGTAGAACAGCAATTCTTCCATGGGAGTCGGGTCGAGCTTTCTGTACTCCCCCAGCAACACATCCACCTCCGCTTCGCCATCCGGTTGGCGCGCGGCGTTAAGACCATACAAATCAGCTTCAAACTCCTGTGTTCGCGTGAATGTGTTTCCGATCGGGGTGAAGACGAAACTCATAACCGCCAGCACGATTGCCGCAAACGGGAGAATTGCCACGTCGCCCACCTCACGAACATTCCAGCGCTCCCCAAACTTTGCCACACCCCATAGCAGGAGACGACGCAGGAGCAGGAAAGCACCAGCGAAGACAATCAGCAAGAAGAGAATGCCGTTTGCAATATGGTGCATCACGTAGTGGCCCATCTCGTGGCCCATGACGCTCATCACTCCTTGTGGAGAGACCCGGTTCAGCAGATTGTCGTTGAGCGTGATTCGCTCTGTGGAGCCGAACCCGCTGACGAAAGCACTGATGCGTTTGCTTTGTTTCGACGCGTCTTCCTGGTAGACATCTTTGGCAGAAATCCCGTTGGCGTGCGCCAAGCCAAGAATCGCCGATCTCAGCGGGCCTTCCGTAAGCGTCGTATAAGTATTGAAAAGCGGCGCGATCAATACTGGCGCAATGAAGGTGCCGAAAACGGAGAGGAGAGTTGCAGCCAGCGTTCCCCAGAGTGGCCACGTACGCGGTAGTTTGCGAACGATCGTGAGTAACAGAACAGCCGCCAGCCCTCCGAGTAGCACTCCCGCTACTAAGAATCCAAGCAGCGTGTCACCGAACCAGGCGGCGAAGCTCTGATTCATAAGGCCGTAAGTACGCTCTCTCAGGAATCCTTCATAGATCGTTAGCGGCAGCATCAGGAGTGAAGACACGCTGCAGAACTCGATCCAATAGACCCAGATCCGCAGCGCATCATTGCTTATGAGACGCTCCGCAAGATCCCGCATGCGGGCAGAGAGGCGAGAGCGCAGCAGAAGCGCCATCACCGCGATCAACCAGACCAGGTCGGCCACCATCAGGTAGTATCCGCCTTCGTAATAAGAATCGGACCGGGTCCTCTGTTCAGGAGTTACCGTTGCCAGCCACGCGCTGGTCGCCGCTTCAACATTGAAATGAGGGGACGCTTGCGCAGCCAGGGGGACGATCGGCGCACGAGGTGAACTCCAACTGACGGTAATTGATAGCAAAAAGAGAAACAGCGCGCGCACCGCATCTACTCCGATTTCTTCTTGTAACTCGAGTACCAGTCGGCCAGCTTGCTGCTTTTTATATCGCCCGAATGAATGATCACCCGGTAGCGAAACCTCAGAGCTTTTCCGGCTGCGAGATCATAACCGCCTTTCTCCTTTGAAGCCGGCTCAGGGTCCTTCACCATGAACGGGTTCACCGCAAACAGACCGTAGCCGCGCACATGCCATCGAGGGGGGTGGTTGTAATTCGCGGGATTGTCGAATATGGTTATGCCCACTTTGGCGCCGTTCACCGTTCCCTCGTAATCCACCCAATCGGCGCGCTTGCCCCAGACATTCTTTTCCGTTGTCGCGCCTGCCGAGTTGGTGATGGTACCCCCGTTCTTCCCGGTCATGCTGTCGGCCACTCGAATTGCGAAAAAACCATCCTTGTCATCGGCGAAATGCGCATCCAACTTTGCGAGGAGAGTTATATCCACGTCCACCGTTCTGGTCTCTTTGTCGCCGGAGAACACCATCGTCCGATGCTCCTCGATCATCGGAACGCCATGGGTGTCAACCCAGGCGAATGTTGCTGTGATCGCTCCGGACTTCTTGCCGGCTTTCGCATCGTCAAGATGACGCAGCAGGATCTTGCCCCGGTTCTTGGTCGTGTAATCGAATTCGTTTTCCCAAAAGTTCACGCCATTGATGTCGTGAAAGCCAATGAACAATCCCCGGTGATGCGGATGATCGCGTGACTCGCCAGCGACGGTCTCCATCGGAAACTTGCGGGTAACGATGATGCCGTCCGCAGTGCGAAGCGGAGCCAGGAAAGGTTTTGGGTAGGCACGCCCTGTGTAGAAGCCGGTAAACGCCTGGCCGTGAATCAAGATAGCGATGTGATCGCCTTCCGGCTGGAACACAACCTGGGCTCGCATTCCTGCTGCGAGAGCGGCCGACAGGAGTAGCGCTTTCAGAGCGCCGCGGCTCCGTAGACGATCCGGCTTCATAGCGTTGCTCCAGATCATAACAGGACAACCCGGGGTGTGGCGGGTAGCCGCTGGGCTATGATAAAGGCGTTACAGGATTTAAGAGCGCATATGGGACCAATCGGAGTACCGGAGATGATGGCGATTTTTGCGATCGCACTTCTTCTGTTTGGTCCAAAGAAGCTGCCCGAGTTGGGCCGCACTCTGGGAAAGGCGTTGACGGAGTTCCGCCGCGCTAAGAACGAACTGAAGAGCACCTTCGAGTCTCACATGGCGGAGTTGGAGCGGGAAACTCGCGCGGAGTCTCAATCCAAAGTCGGGTCCCAGCCTAAGTATGTGAGCAGCGCTCCTGCGCCCTACTCGTACGACAGTGGCTACACCAGCCCATACGACGAGAACGGCCGCTCAGCTGCGCCGCTCGAGCCCGCGATTAACGCGCCGACGCCTGTATCAGAGCCCATTGAGGGCGCCGTGCCCCGGTCGAACGGATATCATAGCCTGACCTCTCCCAATCCCTCGCCCAAAGAAGAGGAACACTCCGCGTAATCGCGTCACTGTAAATGGCTGATGAATTCGAGGAGCCGGTTTCTCCGGACCCCAAAGCAGTATCTCCCGTTTATAACAGTTCCTCCGAGCCATATGGACAAGAGCCGGAAGTCCCCCCGACGGTTGCTCTTGCGCCGCCTGCCAGCGAAGTTGTAGTGATTGCCCCGCAGACTCCCGCGCCTGTTGCACCGCCTCCACCGCCGCCTCCGCCAAAATCCGACGAAGACGACGAAGAGGAAGGTGATGAAGAGGAGAAGGGCATGCTGCGGATGTCCTTCATGGAGCATTTGGAGGAGCTACGCACGCGCCTTTTGCGTTCCCTGCTGGGAATCGTTGTGGCGTTCATGGTCAGCCTGATTTTCTGCAAGGATCTTTGGAACTATGTTTCCGCTCCGGCTGTGACCGCCCTCGAGCATCTGGGCATTCATCCGCCGAATCTGGCAGCCATCACTCCCATGGAGCAGTTCAACGTAATCTACGTTAAGCTGCCGATCCTGGTCTCCATCTTCATCGGATCACCTTGGATCTTCTACCAGGTTTGGGCGTTTATTTCCCCTGGCCTTTACAGAAGAGAAAAACGCTGGGCAGTCCCCTTTATTGTTTCTACCGCGGGCCTGTTTATTACCGGAGGCTGCTTTGCGTATTTCGTAGCCTTTCAATATGGCCTGGAATTCCTGCTCGGCATCGGCCACGACGTCCATGTCACACCGATCGTCTCGATTGACGAATACTTCGACCTGTTTGTGAATGTCACGCTTGGTGTCGGCCTGGTTTTCGAGATGCCGGTGATCATCTTCTTCCTGACGCTTCTGCGGCTTGCTTCTCCGCGTTTTCTGGTTCGCCACAGCAGGTACGCCATTCTCGCCATCACGGTACTAGCCGCCGTGGTTACGCCAACGCCAGACATTTTCAACATGATGCTATTTGCAGTGCCGATGGTGGCGCTGTTCTTTGTCGGAGTTTTCGCCAGTTACCTGCTCGTGTTGCGCCGTGAAGGCAAGAAGTTCCCCTGGCTGATGATCAGCCTCGTGTCACTCGGTTTCCTGGTTGTTGTCGGTGCTTCCATAGGTGTCTTAATGTACCGTTACCACTATCACTTCATCAAACACTGGCCTTTTTTCGTGAAATAAGCGGCGATTGATTGTCCTGCCACAGGGCCACTCCCCCCAGCAATCCGTCTTCGTTTGGAACGCGCGTAATGTGTTCTGGAAGAGCAAAGTCAATTTTCACGGAATTGCCACCGCCAATGTAAAGGTGATCGAAGTTGAACAGTTCTGATAGCTGCGTGATCGCTTTCTCCAGCAGAGCATTCCACTTCTTGCGGCCGTACTTCTTAAAGCCGTTCTTGCCGAAGTAGTCTTCGTAGGTTTTGTCTTTGCGCCAGGGATGGTGCGCAAGTTCGAGTCCCGGGACGAGATGTCCGTTTGTGAAGAGAGATGATCCAAACCCAGTCCCCAGTGTGATCACCAGTTCCACGCCTTTGCCGCGTATTGCGCCAAAGCCTTGCACTGCCGCATCATTTGCGATTCGCACCGGCTTATGGAACCGCTGCTCCAACACGCGTTGAAAATCCAGTCCGATCCATTTTGGATCCAGATTGTGCGCGGTCAAGGTAGCTCCATGCTTCACCACGCCGGGGAAGCCGACGGATATTCGATCATAGCTGCCGATTTTGGCGGCAATGGCGTCGATGAGCTTTAGAACGGAAGCGGGTAAAGCAGGATTTGGCGTCTCGTAGCGCAGCCGATCTGTCAATGGCTTACCTCGATAGTCGAGGAGCATGCCTTTGACTCCCGTCCCTCCAATGTCGATGGCAAATGTAATCTTTTGTTCTGATCCCGGCATAACGCCACTTTAACAATGCGAGCTTCATCTAACCAGCAGTGCAAAGTTGTTGTAAAGACTGGAACGCAGGAGATTCGATAACTCGTCAAAGCATCAGTACTTTGGCGTTCGAAATGCATTCGAAAATTGTGTACGAGCACCGACAGAGTCGCTCGGCGCGAAACTGTTAGAAAATTTCTACTGAGTTCTGAGGAGAGAGTCATCAAAATGCATGTAAGATTCCGGTCATTCGTAGTTGGAAGTTTAGCGGTAATGGGCGTTGGCCTGTTTGGAAGCTCTTTTGTGACGAAAGCGCATGCAGATTCCTGGGACAAGAAGACAATTGTTACAGTGAACGAGTCAATTATTGCCGGTAATAAAGTACTGGCTCCTGGTACCTACGTCTGGCGCCTGATGGATTCTCCATCGAACCGGCACATTGTTCAGATTTTTGACCAGGATCAAAAGCACCTGGAAGCTACGATACTGGCGATTCCGAACTACCGGCTGAAGTTCGACGGCAAGTCCCAATTCACCTTCTGGGAGACACCGACAGGTGTTCCGAAGGCGGTTCGCGCGTGGTTTTATCCCGGCGATAACTCTGGTCAGGAATTCGCATTTCCCAAGAAGCTGGTTGCGCAGTTGGCGTCCGCTGTACCAGTTCCGGTCCCGGCAGCCTACTATGAAGCGCCAACGCCCGCCCCGGAACCAAGCCGAGCCGCTTCCGCGCCAGAGCCGGTGGCTGCTCCAGAGCCCGCTGCCTCTCCTGCTCCCGTGCCCCAGGCAGAGCCAGAACCGCAACCTCAGCCCGCCCCAGCTGCGCCTGCGGCGCAAGCGCTCCCTCACACCGCGAGCTTGAACCCGCTAATTGGCTTAGGCGGACTGGTGCTAATCAGTCTTGCAGGGCTGCTGACGCTCGCCGAAAAGCGTTAGTTAATTTGATGGGATTGCTCTACGGAGGTGCTTGCGCCAAACTAAGTTGACGCTCGGCCTCTCCTGGAGGAGTTTCCAGGACGCCCCGTTCACAACATGGGCGCTTTCGCGGACGCCGACTTCCTCGCGAACGGCCGAGCGTTCAGCTTTCTGTCTTCTCATGGCTGGCGAGCAGCCAGGCTGGAGCCTTTTAATTATTCTCGTGCTAGGGCTCGGCAAACGATTGCCGGGCCTTTTTCATTGCAAGCAATGATAAATCTATGAGTGTGCCGCGCCAATGGCTAACAATCATCGTTGCGGCACTCTTTTGTCTCATCCTTACGGCTCAGACAGACAAAGATGCTGGTTTCAAGATTACGGACAACGTAGACTTAGTCCTTCTCGATGTCAGCGTTAAGAATTCCAAAGGCGAATACATCAGGGGTCTGGCACAAGATCACTTCCATGTGGCTGAAGACGGTAAGGTGAAGGCAATTACTCATTTTGCCAACGTCGATGTCCCGGTAACGATCGGCCTGGTGGTGGACGATAGCGGAAGTATGCGCCTGAAACGCCCCGAAGTTGTTATGGCAGGCTTGGCTTTCGCCAAACAGAGCAATCCGCGAGATCAATTTTTCGTGATTAACTTCAACGATCGTGTGTTTTTTGGCTTGCCCTCGTCGATCAGTTTCACGGACCATCTCCAAACTCTGCGATCGGCCCTGTATTATGG
This sequence comes from uncultured Solirubrobacteraceae bacterium, assembly GCA_964658695.1. Classification (GTDB taxonomy): domain Bacteria; phylum Acidobacteriota; class Terriglobia; order Bryobacterales; family Bryobacteraceae; genus Bog-105. The sequence goes on from CBAAAA010000070.1 coordinate 6,457, forward strand.
CAAGCCGATGGGACAAACAGCGCTCTATGATGCCATAGCGGCCGCGCTGCACCATCTAGAAGCGAGCAGTAGAGAGAAGCGAACGCTAATCGTGGTAAGCGATGGCGGAGATAACGCCAGCCATACCAGTCTGGGAGAAGTCTTGACCATGGCCCAGGCATCGAGGGCGACGATCTATACCGTAGGTTTGCTTGATCCTTACGATAGCGATTTGAACCCCAAGGTTCTCCGAAGATTGTCGTCCGTAACCGGCGGCGAGTTTCTCCGACCGGGCACGGTGGACGAAGTCCTGGAAGCATTCGAGAGAATCTGCCGCGATATTCGGAGCCGCTACAGTATCGGCTTTATTCCGGAATCGACAGAGTCGAAGAAATTGGTTCATAAGGTGAGAGTGACTGCCAAGGATGAAGGCGGCCATAAGCTGAACGTACTCACGCGCACCAGTTACACCACCTCGCTGGTTCAACAGTTCAGCACACGGCAGCAGGGGCCGGCACAGGACCGATAAAGCTATGCCGAAGGTAAGCAGCCCCTATCTTGTCCGCGACGAAAATGAATTGGCAGTACCGGGTGTACACACTTATAACCGGACTCGCCGCGCGACGCCCGCGCAGGTTCGCCGGTTTCAGCTACGCGGGATACGACTGGCGCTTCTCGTTCTCGGGCTTGCGGGCACGGGATATTACGCCTACACAGTTGCGGACGAATCCGTTTACCAGGCGTACGAAAACTGGTCTTTCGATGCGCAGATAGGCGGGCGTTCCCAGGTCACTTTCGCAGACTATTTACGTGAGCGAACGCCCTTCGGGAAACTGCTGGGCGCAACAGAGACAACTGTACGGCCCGCTTTAAGACCGGCATTAACGATGGCGCTTCGACCACCTCACGGCTCCATTCTTGGCCGAGTGTCGGTGGACCGTCTCGGTATTTCCGCAATGGTTCGTGAAGGCGTGGATGCGGGCACTCTCAGCAAGGCTGTCGGTCACGTCCCGGCGACGGCGCTGCCCGGCCAATTGGGCAACTTTGCAATAGCTGCGCATCGCGACACGCTGTTCCGGGCGCTGAGGAACGTCCGCGTGGGAGACCGTGTTACGTTTCAATCCGCCCTGGCGACCTACACGTATCAGGTCATCGCTCTGCAGATCGTCCGGCCTTCGGATGTGAGCGTTCTTCGTACGGACGGTGGTCCGAGACTGCTGCAGGCGATTCACAGCCGACCAGCGAAGTTGTTGACGATGATCACCTGCTATCCATTCAACTATGTCGGATCGGCGCCACAGCGATTTATCGTACAGGCTGCGGCAATCGATCCGGTGTTGGCTCCGGCACGCAGCGCGGCAACGGCGGCGCCTTCGCTTCGGACCCGGGGGAGACGGCGGGCTGTTGCGCTCGTGCTATCGACCCGAACGCAAATGAAGCCCCAGAAACATGGATTCTGGCATAAGCTTTTCAGTCTTGGTTGAGTTGCATGCCTTGTTATACTTGCGGTTGTGGCCTCTTGGGAGGTCGTCTAATGGTAAGACTGCAGATTCTGGATCTGCGTATCGGGGTTCGAGTCCCTGCCTCCCAGCCAATTCGGGTTTCCATCTTAGCCAAGCCAACAAAAGGGACGTAAGATCGCCTTGAGATTCAATGCCTCCGATGATAGGTGCGGACCCCGCCCCCTGACCTACCCCGACGTCGCTAACTCATACTGGTAGGCCAGCCGGAACATGGTAGCCTCATCAAAATGCCGGGTGAATAGCTGCATTCCGATCGGCAAACCCTCCGCAGACTGCCCGCACGGAACACTCATACACGGAACACCCGCCAGATCTCCGGTCAACGTATAAACATCAGACAGATACATTGCCAGCGGATCATCCACTTTCTCGCCAATCTTGAACGCGGGAAAGGGAGAAACCGGAGTAACCAGCGCATCCACTTTCTCAAACGCTTCTGAAAAATCGCGTGAAATCAGTGCACGAACCTGTTGCGCCTTTCGATAGTAAGCGTCGTAATATCCCGCACTCAGCACATACGTGCCCAGCATGATGCGGCGCTTCACTTCCACGCCGAACTCCGCACCGCGCGTCTTTCGATACATTTCCGCCAAAGTACCCGCTTCCGCACGTGCCGAATAACGAACCCCGTCATAGCGCGCAAGGTTCGAGCTTGCCTCCGCTGTGGCAATGATGTAGTAACAGGAGAGCGCATAAGGGGTGTGCGGCAGGCTGACTTCCTGTAATTCGCAGCCCAGCTCTTCTAACTGCCGGATCGCTTGCCCGATAACATCTCCGGTATCGGCTCCTAGACCCTCAAAGTACTCTTTCGGCAGCCCGACCTTCAGTCCTCGAACCGGTTCCCGCATCAACTTACCGTAATCCCCTGCCGGCTGGAATGAGGAAGTCGAATCCTGATCGTCACGCCCCGCAATCACCCGCAGAACAGTGGCTGCGTCTTCCACATTTCGCGCGAACGGGCCGATGTGATCGAGCGAACTGGCATAAGCCACTAACCCGTATCGCGACACACGGCCGTAAGTCGGAGTAACTCCCGTCACGCCGCAGAAGCTGGCCGGCTGCCGGATAGACCCTCCGGTATCCGAACCCAGACTAGCCACCACTGATCCCTGGGCAACCGCCGCCGCCGAACCGCCGCTCGATCCGCCCGGCACCCGGTCCAGTGCCCGTGGATTTCGTACCGGTCCATACGCTGAATTCTCGTTCGAAGAACCCATCGCAAACTCGTCGCAATTCGTCTTCCCGATCAGCAGCGCCCCTTCCATCTCCAAACGTGAAACCACCGTCGCATCGTACGGCGGCACATAGTGCTCCAGGATCTTCGAACCGCAAGTGCTTCGAATGCCTCGCGTCACAATAACGTCTTTGATGGCCATCGGAACGCCCGCCAGCTGGCCCACGAACTCCTCGTTCGCGATTGCCTTGTCTACCTTTTCGGCATTCACCACGGCGCGCTCCGGCGAGAACGTCAGGAAGCTGTTGGTTAAGTCGTTTTGCTTGATCGCATCAGCCAGGGCCGCCTCGGCAATCTCCACCGCCGAAAACTTCTTCTCGATTAACCCCTTCCTGATACTCGTAATCGTGAGCCCGGCGAGTTCTCCGTTCAAGCTCATCGCTCGATCACCTTTGGCACTTTGTAATATCCCAACCCGCTTGCCGGAGCGTTCGCCAGTGCTTCGGCATTACTCAGAGTCTTCTGCGGCACGTCTTCCCGCAGCGTCGCCGTTTCATCCTCGTCATACAACACCTGGGCCATCGCACTTACATCCGCTGTCCGCAGCTCATTGAGCTGTTCGATATGCGTCAGAATGTTCCCCAGGTCGCGCGACAAACGATGCACCTCTTCTTCCGAGAGCTCTAAATTCGCCAGATCGGCAATATAACGAACTTCCTTTTCAGACAGATTCAAGCAATCGCTCTCTTACGCGAATTTCGATACACCTTCTTTAGCATAGGGTCCAGAATCCCATCCGCTTCATCGCGCGGCACGCCGGTCTTGAGGACAGGCTGCTGCTCTTCTTTCCGCATCTGTCGCTTCAAGACCGCTATCCGGAACTCCACGTGTTCTATCCCGCTGTTCCCCAGCAGTTTCTGAACCCGATGCACAATCTGGCCGCTCAGCGGAAACAGTTGCTTCTGCCAGATGGCGTCTTCCACTTCTACCACCAGCGTCGTTCGCACCACCTTCAGGCGTACTGTATGCCGCGCAATAGCCTTGCCGACCGCTGAGGGCCAGATGCCTCGCACAATCTCGTCTTCACTGATAATTTGCCGGGAATGTCTATCCTTCTTGATGAGTCGAGCAGCGCGCTCCATGGGACAAACCTGTTCTGAGATTTTGAGCAGCGAGGGGAGGAAAGCTGGTCGGAGATTGCAGTGTATCACGCTGCTTCAGTACAGAAATTCTTATTCCGGAGCGGTCCCCAACTCAATCCGAATAGCCTCCGCAATCCGTCCCGTCCATTTTTCAACCTGCTCAATCGAGCTTGCTTCGATCATCACTCTCGCCAGCGCCTCCGTGCCTGAGAAGCGTACCAGGACCCGGCCAGCGCCGCCGAATTCCTGCTCCGCCGCCGCTATCTCGTCCTGTACTGTCCGCATCTCCGCCAGTGGACGTTTCTGCCGCACGCGAATGTTCACCAGCTTCTGCGGATAAGGTCGCACCTGGTCGAGCACTTCATCCAGAGTCCTCTTGCTGTCGCGAAGAATCTCCAGGACCCGTAGCGCAGTCAGGATGCCGTCCCCGGTCGTCGCATAATCGGAGAAAATGACGTGCCCGGATTGTTCCCCGCCCAGCGAAGCTCCCCGTTTTAACATCTCCTCGAGCACGTACTTGTCACCTACAGGCGTTCGCAACATCGTGACGCCGTGATCCTCCAGTGCTTTCTCCAGCCCCAGGTTCGACATCACCGTGGCAACCACGAGATCCCCTGGCAGATGCCCCGCGTCCTTCAAAGCAGTGCCGGCAAGAAACAGCACCACGTCGCCATCCACCAGGCGTCCTGAACCCGCGACAAACAAGGCGCGGTCCGCGTCTCCGTCAAACGCGATACCAAGATCGGCCCCGGTTTCGATCACACGCTCGCGTAGCTTCTCGAGGTGCAGCGACCCGCAATCAAGATTGATGTTTCGGCCGTTTGGCGCGACGGCCAGCCAGTCCACCGTGGCGTCCAGTTGCGGAAACAGATGCGGCGCGACTTCCGTGGCAGAGCCGTTCGCGCAGTCTATGACCAGCCGCATCGGAAAATAACCGGAGACCGTGCTGGCAAGGTATTTCGTATACAGATGATCGAGCGAGGCGTCAGCGGTCAACTGGTGAGCGCCGGCTTGCTTCCCGCTGCTCAGCCATTCCTCCATCAAACCTTCCAGTTCCAGTTCCACGCTGTCCGCCAGCTTGTACCCGGAATGGCTGATAACTTTCAGTCCGTTATCCTCATACGGATTGTGCGATGCAGAAATCATCACGGCCGCCGCAAACGGACCGGTTCTTGTAAGATACGCGACCCCCGGCGTCGTAATCACGCCCGCAAACCGCGGTGACAGTCCCGCTTCCACCACGCCGCCCGCCACCTGTTCCGCCAGCCAGCGACCGCTCTCGCGGGTGTCCATTCCGATCAGTACCTCGTCAAGTCTGATCGCTTTCTCTGACGAGCTTCGGCGAGCCCATGTCCCGAGCGCATATCCAAGCGCATGGGCAGTACGCGGGTCTATCGGCGGCTTCCCCGCTACTCCCCTGATTCCATCCGTTCCGAACAATTGTCTGGACACAGTAACTCCTGCCAGATCAGTGGCAACTCACAGTCTATCTGCTCATCGCGCCTTGCTCAGCAATCTCTACTAACTCGACAGATTAAACTGGAGAAGGTCAACGGATGAACATATCGGTCAAGAGCGAGTATGCGCTCAAGGCTGTCTTCGATCTCGCTTCGCAATATCTGCTCGACCGTCAGCCGTCCGGTCCGATGCCGCCTGTGAAGATCGCCGACATTGCTAAACGGCAAAAAATTCCGCAAAAATTCCTGGAGCTGATTCTTGCCGGGCTAAAGCAAAGTGGATTCGTAGACTCGCGCCGCGGAGCCGAAGGCGGCTACCTGCTCGCTCGCAATCCGGACGCCATCACCGTCGGTGAAGTCCTGAAGACAGTCGAGAACGTCAAGAACAGCGGACGTCCCTTAAAAGACGACCCTTTCGCCGAAATCTGGCAACGCGTCGACTCCGCCGTCTCTGACGTGCTCGATCACACCACTTTCGGCGATATGGCTCGCTCCTGGCAGGAGCGGCATTCGCAGTACATCCCCAATTGGGACATCTAAGATCACGTTGTCTAAACGGCTCGCGAAAGGAAATACTGTGATTTATCGAGACAACTCTTTCAGCATCGGGCGCACGCCGCTGGTCAAACTGAACCGCGTGGTAGACGGCGCCAAAGCCACCGTGCTCGCCAAAATAGAAGGCCGCAACCCCGCCTACTCCGTCAAGTGCCGCATCGGCGCATCCATCGTGTGGGACGCCGAAGAGCGCGGATTGCTGAAGCCGGGCTCTGAAATCGTGGAAGCCACCAGCGGCAACACCGGCATTGCCCTGGCGATGCCCGAAACCATGTCCCTCGAACGACGCAAGGTTTTAAAGGTATTCGGCGCAAATCTCATCCTCACCGAAGGCGCCAAGGGAATGAAAGGGGCGATCGCAAAAGCCGAAGAGTTGAAGGCCTCCGATCCCGATCGCTACTTCATTGCCGAGCAGTTCAGCAACCCCGCCAATCCCCGCATCCACTTCGAAACCACTGGACCTGAAATCTGGGAGGATACCGAAGGCGTCATCGATTATCTGGTCTGCGGCGTCGGTACCGGCGGAACCATCACCGGAGTCTCCCGCTACATCAAAGGCGAAAAGAAGCATCCTTTGGTGTCGGTAGGAGTGGAGCCGACCAACAGCCCGGTCATTACTCAAACGCTGGAGCATGACGCCGTCAAGCCCGGTCCGCACAAGATCCAGGGAATCGGCGCGGGCTTCGTGCCCGACAATCTCGACTTGGCCATGGTCGACCGTGTGGAACAAGTCTCGAACGAGGAGTCGATAGAAATGGCCCGGCGACTGGCTCGCGAAGAAGGCATCCTATGCGGCATCTCTTGTGGCGCAGCCGCTGCTATCGCGGTTCGGATCGCCAAAGAACCTGAGATGGAAGGGAAGACCATCGTGGTCGTGCTCCCTGATGCTGGAGAACGCTATCTCACCTCCGCCCTGTTCGAAGGCATGTTCGACAATTGAGCTTTTCTAAGGCCGGACGGCTTCAGATTGTCTTAATGATCAATCGTTGATTCACCCGGTATCCTGTTAGGGATCCCGAGCGTCTATCAGATGTGGTGATCAAAAACAGCATTAAACTGGCACTCGGATGTGTCTTATTAGCGGGCCTTGTTACGGCTCAGGATCCGAACCAGCCTCCGCCGAATGGAGACGCGCAACAAGCACCGTCGCCACAGTATCCGCCGCAAGGGCAATACCCGCAGCCGCCGCAGCAGCAGGGCCAATATCCGCAATACCCCCCGCCGCAGCAGACCGGCCAGCCGCCGCAAGGTCAGTATCCACAGGGTCAGTACCCGCAAGGCCAGAATGGACAAGGTTGGCCCACACAGTATCCGAGTTATCCTCCGCAGCAGTACCCTGCGCCCGCGCCGATTCCGCCGGGACAACTAAGGCAACTGGTCTCCCCCGTCGCCCTCTAT
>CBAAAA010000071.1:0-13662 GCA_964658695.1 uncultured Solirubrobacteraceae bacterium
AGCGGGCGCAACCGCTTGCAAAAATGGCCGAGCAAACGCATATCGATCAGCACCCGTTTGCGAGTCCCGGTTGCCTTCAAAATACCCGGTGTCGCTTGCCAGAGCCCCGAGCGCCGGTTCCGACATCAGCAGGAACTCCGCCGTCATGATCGCGACAGCATACCGGTCGCCTTCGCTGCGCCAGGTAGTCTGGCCTTTATCGGCGCTGGGATGACGGTATCCTGGTGTGCCGGTATTTTCCGTTACAGGTTTCGAAGCGCCCGGCAGGTAAAGATCTTCCAAATCGAGCAGCTGGACCTCTCCACTCGCCGGAGACAGTATGACATTCCCTGGTGCGATGTCCGTGTGAGCAGCGCCTATCCGCTCAAGCTCCAGCATGATCTCGAGCAGACGGCTCGCCAGCTTCAGGGCGGTTGCAAAATCAAAAATCGGCCGTCCTTTCGCGCCCGCGCCTGCCGCCGACAGCAGCAGATCATTCCACGTGGATCCCGTCACCCAGGGCATGAGCGTTGCATAACCCAAGTCCAGGCATTCCAAAGCGGCCTGATCTTCAGGTCTGATAACCGTTCTCTTCGCCGCCAACATTCCGGGGAAACCTGCGAGCTTCTGAAGCTCGATGCTGGAATGGAGAACGTCCGCGTTTCGGTACTTTCTCTTGAAAACTTTCAGCGCCCACGACCCGCCGTTTGCATGCAGGTTGTACACGATGGCTCGCCGCCCCTCGGCCGAGAACGGCAAGTGTGACGCAGCCGGATGGGGCTGCACCTTATATTGCGCGCCTGCTAAATTGAGAACTTCGTTCGGAAGTGGCTTAAACTTTCCAGTTACGCAAGGCATCGACGTCAATGCGCCTCCGCTGAGATTTCGTAACACAACACAGCCGGATCGGTAATCCGGAAGGAGCCAGTGGCGCTCTGCTTGGCGCCATCGCGAAATAGCCGAATCTTTACCTGGGGATGCGATGTCCTCGCCGCCGGAAGCAGCGCGTACAAAGTGTCCTGATCCGCGAACGCCGCAAGGCTGGAAGTGACAGCCCGATCGCTGCCCTCCAGACTGAACCCCAGATAGAGCTTGGAACTGATCTGGAATACCACCCCGTCCGGCTTGTCATGGAGGATCTTCGCCGCAAATGGCGGGACTGTGTGCACGGGTGTGAATTTCAACTCAGGAGTGACCTTCACATCGGTGATGACCTTCACGCCCGAGCCGGCCTGTCTTCCCGACTGCCGAAGCTGCCATAGGCTGGCAAAATGCGCGATCCCGGCTACCATGGCGCATGCCACAATCACAATGGTCGCCAAGCCAGTTACTCGCACCCTCACGCGAGTGGCTATCCGCGACTGGTCCGACCGTCTTTGACGAGATGTCAAGCCGTAAGGCTCCGATGGCGAAAACGCGTTGAGAGCTGGAGCCGCGGGCGGGGAGGAATCCGGGAAGGTGGAAACCGACCGCCGGCTGTTCTCTTCGGAAAGGGGCTGGATATCAGATCTGCGCGGCGCCCCGGCGGGTTCGCTTTCGGCGATATCGGCCATGCTGGCGGCCACAAACGAAACATCGTCATTGTTTGCACGGGCTGACGCCATGCGAGCGAATTCATCCGCATCGGCCGTTTCCAGCGCTATGTCCAGACCCCATTCAGGATCCGCGCCATCGGTCTTCAAGAGAATCGCGCTTACGCAGTCGAGGTCGGTTGTTAACAGGTGTAAGTTGCTTTTGCCGGCGCTCGACCACCTTCCTTTCGGATCTGCTTGAATCTTCTCGGCGCGTCCCTGCCGTAGCGCCAGCACATTGATGTCCCCGACAACATAGACTCGGGCACGCTGGAGCGCCATGCGCCATACAAAAGCTGCCAGTACGGATTGCGAGCCGGCTTGCCTGGTCCTTTCCAATGCCGTTTGATGCCAGGCAGGCAAGTGTGCCAGCGAAACGTTCGCGATCTCGCTGGAAAAGGCGCGCTCGGCCTCTTTGAGTTCCAACTCCAGGGCATCGCTATCCGGAAGGTTCGTTCGTTCCTTCCACAGATACTCCAGAAGCCACGTGCCAACCTTCTCGGCCGCCAGATTGCCGTAGAAAGACTGGCCCACTCCGTCGGCGATAACGCCAATCAGGTGTTGCCTATCGCCCCGAATCACGGCATAATCCTGCCCCGGAGCATCTTTCTGGTCGCAGTCGATGTAGCGCCGGTAGCCAAGCGTCGCGATCGCCTTGCCGCCCGCGAATGAGACCGGCACATGGCCATATTGAACGCCGCCGCTCTTTTGTACTGCTGCGATCGTGTACTCGTCGGACTCCCAGGACGGCGTAAGCTCACGGAGCAATGGCTCGATCTGCTGATTCATGCGCTTGCACTCCTATAGCTGTCTGAGACACCAGCGCTCAGGCGGTGGGTGTCGCGCCAGACATCGCGAACGCTAGTTCAATCAACTCACTGCTGCTGCCCGGTATCAGCATTCGACCGCCCGCTTCGAGCGAGTATCCTTCTTCACCAATTACAGACGCATAGCTAGCCGGCAACGGTGACGACATGCGGAATAGCTTGCACGCGTACGGGTTTTTCAGCTCGTCTTCGGCTGCGATCCCGGGCCAACGATCAATGGCATGTATCGGATTTACCGTTAGATCGGGACCGACATAGATGTTCTCCAGCAGCACGTTGCCGTCATCGTTGCCCATCCGCATGATCTCGAGAGCGACTGGTTCGGGGTCCGAGGTCGTAAACTGTCCATCGGTCAAGTGGCAAACCATGGGTGCGGGTTTCCCGCGTAGATTCGGCATCTCGCGAGCCAGTAAGTCACGCGCCCAGACAAACGCGGCGTGAGTGTTTGTCGAGTTCGTGGGCGACAGCCGAGGTGTACCTCGCGATGCGATGCGATCTATGGATTCGACACAACCGAGCAGGTCGAAAACCGAATCGCTGTAAGCCGCCATCGCGATCCGGTATCGAGGGGAAATCAGCTCGCCGCGTGTCGATCTTTGGATCATGCGCTGCAAAGCACTGGCGATCGCCCCGTTTACATAATCGATCTTGGTGCCGTTCTCGAACGGTTCTCCCATGGAACCGCTAATATCCAGCAGGTAAATAATCAGGGCCGGAGTCGTTCTGGTTGCCGGTATGAAATAGTCCACTAATCCCTCGAACTCGGTCTATCGATTCAGAAACTACCGCCTTCGGATCACGCCCATACATAGGCGACCCATTCCAGGTTGCAAATTACGCTTGATAGCCGAAGCAGTGACAGCTACGCCAAGCCTCGGATTCGCACTGCGGGTTAAACCAGCCGTCAGATGCCGCCTAGGACTTTAGTACAGGTTGCAATTATATATCCAGATCAGGTAGGGGCCGAGTTGAATCTCAAAGTAAGAGTAAAGGAGGCTTGCTACCAATTAATTCCAACCCCGCGGCAAGAAATGGGCTCAGAACCAGGGCGTTCCAAGATCCGGAACAGATAAGCCGCTATCTTTCTCGATAGCGGCTCTAGATTACCAGCCAACCTCGTTCTGGGAGAGCTGAAGTTCCTTCCCTCTCGGGAGGCGCGTGATCGAATGTCCGCGACAGTGCATGTTTGTGAGCACCGTGGATCATACTGAATACCAGCGCGACGAACCTGTGCCTTGACGTTCCTGTATGGGGGCCATTGAATAGAGGCGCCTCGGTGGAGTGCTGACAACCCAACGAGAAGATGGTGACTTGACATGCCGGCTTATTCGTTTGCCGCGGGCCAACAGGCCGCCTGTCTCAATGGATTCGTGGTAAGAGATCGTCACGCCCTGTTGGGGGCTCGCCATCAGCACCACATTAAGAAGTGCGTAAACGCCTGATCGCCCGTAATCCTGAGCGACACGGAAACTGAGCCCAAAATTTTGCGCCTGCAGACCGGTTCTTCACTTACACCCGCAAGAGTCGAGACGCGGACCTCACAGAGGTGTGGCTGACTGGCGAGCTTGATGTGCGACCGACTTCTCGAAACCAGCCTTCCCCACCTCTGCGATGGAACTCGCAGGCACTCTGTCGTGGCCCCGCGAGTGCTCGATACACTGATGCTCGCGATGGTTTGCGCAGCAACTAGCGACTGAATGCCAGGTGCTCTGTCAAATTCAGCGCCGGTTCCCGGATCTCTTCTGTTCTGGGATTACTTCTGATGAACTCCAGAAGGTCGGCATTGATTTGGTCCGCGTGCGTGGTTGGCATTCCGTGTGGGAAACCGGGATAGGCTTTGAGCGTCCCGTGCTTCAGAAGCTTGATCGAACTGGCTGCCGTGGCCGGAAACGGGGCAATTTGATCGTCTTCGCCATGCATCACCAACACTGGCAAGTCAATTGTCTTCAGGTCGTCGTAAAACTCGGTTTCAGAGAGGGCCTTTATGCAGTCGTATTGAGCCTTGATTCCGCCCATCATTCCCTGCCGCCACCAGTTGTCCCTTATCCCCTGCGACACCGTTGCACCGGGACGGTTGAATCCATAGAAAGGAATGGTGATGTCGTGATAGAACTGGGAACGATGATTGGCCGTGCCGTCGCGGAGGCTGTCGAACACCTGCATGGGAACTCCCTGCGGATTCCTCTCCGACTTGAGCAACCCGGGAGGAATGGCGCTGATTATCACGGCCTTTTCGACACGACCTTTGCCGTGCCGCGCAACGTAGCGAATCACCTCGCCGCCCCCGGTTGAGTGACCGATGTGGACGGCGTTCTTAAGGTCGAGCTTCTCGACCAGCTCGGCGACGTCGGCTGCGTAAGTGTCTATGTCGTTGCCATTAACAGTCTGAGTCGATCGGCCGTGTCCTCGGCGATCGTGCGCGATCACCCGGTAACCATGTCCAAGAAAGAACATCATCTGAGCGTCCCAGTCATCAGCGCTCAGCGGCCATCCATGGTGAAATACCAGCGGCTGACCCGCGCCCCAATCCTTGTAGAAAAGCTCGGTTCCATCCTTGAGCTTGATCCTGTCCATGTTTTTCTCCTAAGTCTGTTTTTGTTGCGCATCCTTTCAATGGGTGCAAATCAATGATGGGCGACTTTAGACTTTTCCGGTAGGCCCTTACGAGTAGTATTCGAACTCCTCTTTCGTGCTGAAATGTAACCTGAAAGGCATTCGCCATCGAGCTCAGGTAGGGTTGAGCCCTCATTGAGAAATGGAACGGACGTCGGGTGAAGCGAAACGGCACAATGAGGACATCAGGTCAACAGCTCGACGCGGGCGAGGATGACGATTCTCCCCGGCCGTGGATCGCGACGGCGATTCGCCTTCGGCCGAACAGGAGATCGTCGATGAAAAGAGCGGCCTCCAGGTCAGTAGAGTCCAAGGCCGTAAGCAAATACAGGACTGTGGTATTGCGCGCGATGATTGCCGGTATTACCACATAACTCGGATGCGTACGATTTCATTAAAGATCCCCGACGAGCTCCTGGCCGATCTGGAGCGGGCGGCGAAGGCGAGGCGGGTCACTAAGTCGGTTCTTGTGCGCGAGAGCCTGGAAACCGCTCTGCGTCCGCGCCCGCGCCGTGGCGCTGCTTCATGTTTCGACCTGGCCGGGGATCTCGCCGGGTCGGTTAAGGGATTACCGCGCGATCTTGCGCACAACCCGAAATACCTGGATGGCTTCGGGGAGTGAAGGAGTCGGACTGCTGGATACCGGACCACTGGTCAGTTTTCTGGCAGCCGGACTGGAATATCACGCATGGTCGGTTGAGCAATGGAAAGAATTGCGCCCTCCGCTACTCACGTGCGAGCCGGTCCTGACCGAAGCGGCGTTTCTTTTAAAGCGCGAGGGACGCGACACGGACGCTCTATTTACGCTGTTGGAGAGAGGAGTTATTCGGATCGCGATCGCCGTCGAACGGGAGAAGGCGGATCTTCGAGCGCTGATGCGCCGACACGCAACCGGCCAATGTGAATGGCCGACGCTTGTCTCGTCAGGCTCTCTGAAATGCACCGTGCGGCGGAGGTGGTTACGCTGGACGGCAATTTCCGAATCTACCGCAGGCACGGCAATAGGATCATTCCCGTGCGAATGCCAGAGGGACCAGAATAACCTCGGCGGACGCTGTCGCCGCTGTGATCGGAGTCTATTGCACGGTAGGTTCGACTTTATTGCTGCCCGGTGGGGATTGTGACCGCATTAGGGGCTTCGGCTATGGTTGCCGTTAGCGGCCATCTCCGCCCTTCGGGTTACCGCGCGGGAGTCACTCGCCTACGAATAGCTGCTGTATCGCTGATCTAGCTAGACAAAAGTGTCGCCTAAGCATTGAACGCGGATCCCGCGATGCGTTTGCCAGTTGAGCCGATATGCCGCCAACCCGACCGCATCCGAATTCTAAATAAGACTTCGATACTATGAACGCTGCGGTTTTTCCGTTACCCAAAAACTTCAGCATAGAGGCTCAACGCCATTCCAGTTCGGGAGGAGTAATTACATGCTTTGGACCAAGTTGTGGCCGAGACTCGACGATTGCCCACGCAAGATCTTCTCGAGTGCGGCGGTTTTGGTACTTCTGCTTTTCATCTGCCCGAACTCCAGACTCTGTTCGCAGATCAGTACGGGAACAATTACCGGAACGCTCACGGATCCGCAGGGAGCGGCCGTAGTTGGGGTGAAAGTCTTGATTGTCCAGACCAACACGAACTTTCAGACTACGTCGGAAACGAATTCCGATGGCTTCTATCGCACGCAGTCCCTCCAACCAGGCACTTACGACGTCACATATGAGGCTTCCGGCTTCAAGACCTTTGTTCAGAAGGGTCTGCAACTAAGAGTCGGCGACGTGCTTCCAGTCGATGCCGTGCTGCAACTTGGACAAGTCACTGAACAGGTCCAAGTCACCAGCGAAGGCACTTTGCTCGAAACCGAGAACTCGTCCACCAGCACCGTAACCGAAGGCGACACGTTGTACAAGATGCCGCTCTATCAACGCTACGTTCTGAATACGTTAAATCTTAGCCCGAACGTCACGATGGGCGGCTATGCATACGGCGGATCGCTAAGCGGATTCAACGTAGCAGGATTGCGTTCGACCGGCACTACTGTTTTTGAGGACGGCGTGTTCGGGAACGATCCTGTCGAAAGCACCGGCACAGACATAAAGCCGGTCGAGAATTCAGTAGGCGAAGTGCAATTGGTTACCGGTACACTGCCAGCCGAATACGGACACACAACCGGTGGGGTTCTCACTGTTGCGAAGAAAAGTGGGGGCAACGATTACCACGGAGAAGGTTCCATGCTCGGCCGGACGAGAAGCATGACTCAAAGGCAGTTCTTCAATCTGTACAGGACTTCTCAGCCCCAGCCCGGTGCACCGGACGGCGTTCCCGCATTCTTCTACCAGTTGGACGGGAGCCTCAGCGGACCGATCTCGATTCCCAAGGTTTACAACGGCAAGAACAAAACGTTCTTTTACTTCGGCTACCAAAAGTTGGTTGAGAAGAAAGCCACGGCATTCACCAGTCAAACCCCTTCGCCCGCGGAACTGAATGGCGACTTTACCTTCGGTGGCATCGGGCAACAACTTTACGATCCCTCAACAACGCGCCAGGTCGTCTGCCCTTCAGCGGGAAGTTTCAACGGGGTAAGCTGTGCAACCGGAGCGACAATCTGGACTCGCGATCCGATACCAGGCAACAAGATCGCGCCCTCGATGATCGATCCGGTCTACGCGAAGTTACTTTCCTTCAATCCATGGGTTGCACCGAACTCAGCCGGTTCTTTGACCAGCACCGGTCCGGTCAGCAACTACACGTGGGAATCACGTGCGCGTACTTTCTACACCGACTTCTCCGATCGAGTGGATCATCAGTTCACTCCGGAGTTGAAAGCGTATACCAGCTACACATACAACTATCTGAGCGGTCTGCAGCGTCCGACCAGTGTCGCCGATCCCGCCTTCGACTACGCAAACGGTTACATTTCGCCGCTGACTCAACAGAACGCCTCGGCGGGTCTGACTAAATTGTTCGGACCCACATCGTTGAACGATCTCCGTGTCGGCTTCTACCGTCTGCATGGCTTTACGATCTCCCCGTCATATGACCAAAACTGGGCGAGCAAAATCGGCATCCCGAACGACAGCCCACTGCTCTTTCCCACTTTGAGCGGTACGCTCGCTTCGGGAAATTCGACAGCGCCAGCATTAAATACGACATACGGGTTAGGCGCACAATCGCCCGCGACGCAGATTCGCGAGGTCTGGACATTCCGCGATGACTTCACAAAAGTGATGGGAACGCACGCTTTGAAGATGGGATATGAATTTCTTTATTACGAAGCCAACTATTCCCAGCTTGGGTTACCAAGCGGTCAATTTCAATTCGACAACATGACCGCCGGCCTACAACCGAGCGGGGCCGTGATTCCCAATACCGGAAACCAGCTCGCCGGTTTGGAGCTTGGTTACGTACGGCAAGCCACCTTCACCAGCTATCTGGCCACGTGGCTCCCTCGAGATTCCGTAAACAGCCTATACTTTCAAGACGACTGGAAATTTTCTAAGTCGCTTACATTCAATCTCGGCCTGCGCTGGTCAACCGAAAGTCCGTTCCACACGGATCACAATCAACTTAGTAACTTCAGTCCAACCACTATCGATCCGCTCACAGGCATGATGGGAGCTATTGTTCATCCGACCGGCGGCTTAAACCAGCGCGACTGGAAGAATTTCCAACCGCGGATTGGCATGGCATGGCATCCAAGGGAGCGGCTGGTGTTCCGGGGCGGCCTCGGCATCAACACGATCGATATCCGGTTTCCCAATGCACTGCAGCAGTTTGACGCCTATCAATCTACGTTCAATCAGCAGCAGGTGGCCGGCAATCCCTCACCGATTTACCGCATCGACCAGTTTCCCGGCGGTATCAATTACCCGACCTTAGCAGCGGGAAGCTATACAGGCGTCAACGCCAGCTCGCGCAATATCTACTGGATGGATGGCCATCTTCATCCGGGTTATGCGATGAACTGGAACGCGAGTCTCCAATATCAACTCAGCAACAACAACATCTTGAAGTTCACCTATCAGGGATCTGCCGGCGTCGACCTGATCGAAAGCTGGAATGTTAACGTGTTCCCCACGTCTTTCGCAGCGAACGATCCTGCGCTTCGCTCGCTTGCCACCGCAGCGCCCCAGAAGTATTATCCTTACCCGCAGTTCGGTGCGATCGACTACATGTCGAACACGGGTCACTCTACCTATCATTCTGGTACCGTACAGTTCCAGAAACGCTACTCGCAGGGGCTGGTTCTGAATTCATACTACACGTATTCGAAAGCGCTTGACGATTGCGACACCGATACCGGCACCTGCACAGGAGTGGCTCCTGTCCAGGATCGCAACTTGAACAAGGGTCGCGCCGGTTACGACAGAAGACATGTCTTCGTGACTAGCTTCACATACGAACTCCCGGTTGGTCAGGGACGTAAGTTCGCCAATCACAGCAAGTTTCTTGACTACTTAGTAGGCGGATATGAATTGGCTTGGATTCAGAGCGTCGAAACCGGCAACCCATTCAGCGTTTCATTCACTAACAGTCCTTACAATTACTACTCGACAACTATCGGCAATCAGGTCCCTAATTTAACTTGCAACCACCCCACGATGCCGCAATTTGGGTTAGGCGACGATATCGGCGGCAATCGGTTCAACCAAGCCGGGGAAAATGCCGTGCTGAAGGTGGGCTGCTTTGCTGTCCCGGCACCTTACACAATTGGAAACGCAGGCCGCAACATCATCACCGGTCCGGGCCTTCTCTATTCGCAGATGTCTGCAAAGAAGAACTTCCGGCTCAGCGAACGTGTAAACCTGCAGTTCCGTTTTGACTTCCAGAACGTCTTTCACAACTACGGCTTCAACGCTCCCAATAGCGTTTACAGCTACACGCAACCTCAGTTGTTCGGGAAAATTACCGGTGACCAGACAACAGCGTCGTTCGACGGTCAACCGCTGATGAACCTGATGTTGAAGTTAAGCTTTTGACTAATTCCCGGCGGACGAGAGTCATGCGCGTTGGTTGCTTGCAACCTGACACTTGATTTGACATTAGCGCCACCGCCGTCGTGCAGCTGCGATCTTAAAGATAGCAGCGCCCTCTGCGACTTATGCTCTGGCGCCGAATGTGCTCCGTTACTCTACTCTTGATCATTCTGCTGTGACGGAGGCTTCAGATTCATCTGGCGGTACAGGTCAACCAGGCGTTCTTTCGCCTGTTTGACCTGGTGAAAGAGCTTGAATTCCTTCTGGGACTCACTGGTGAGGCCCAAACGCTTGTTCACTGTAGCGAGCCAGTAATGAGCTTGTTCATTCAGTGGGTCGGACTGTATGGCTAATCGGAGGTCGCCTGCCGCCGCGTCAAAGTGCTCGGTGCGAGCTAACGAGCGGCCCAAACCGACCCTTGCTTCTGTGTTGCTTGAGTTCAACTCCAGAGCACGTTTGTAGTGGGCTAGCTCAGCGTCGAAATTAGAGCGGCGAGCTGCAAGCCTTGCGAAGATACATTCGACTCCGGCCGAATCACCGTCGGCAGCAACTGCCGCTTTCAATTCCGTCTCGGCTGCCGCTTGGTTGTCAGAATTCGTGGGACCCGAATCGAGAATCGCTTCTGCCAGCTCAAAGTGAACACCCGGCAAACGCGGATTGAGCGCGAGTGCTTCATTGTAGTGCGGAATCGCATCTTTCAAATCACCCTCGTTCACCAGGCGCTCTGCGATGATCTGTTGCATACGAGCCGAACCGGGTGCGACGATCGCGATTTTATTGAGAGTGTCATCCGCGAGTTCCGCGTAAACGCGTTGTGCCATATAAAGAACGTCGATGTTGTCAGGTTCCAAGTCGACAAGGGTCCGCATGACGGAAGCAGCCGAGTCGAGATTGCTTTGCTGATAATCAAGGTTGGCAAGGTCCAATCCGGTTTGAACACGGAGGTTTCTCTCCTTCAACAAAGGAAAGGCTTTCTCCAGGTGACTCTGTGCAGATGATTGGCCAAGTCTATGCTCGCAAATGCCTAGCAGAGCTTCTGTCTGAGTTAATGAGGGGTCGAGAGTCAAGGCGCGCTGAAGATATCTGAGAGAAATCGGGTAATCGTGGCGAGCAAACGCAATCACGCCAAGGTTGGCGTATGCATCCGCGCTATTGGGGTCAAGGGTGAGAACGATCTGAAATTCTTTTGCGGCGGAATCGAGGTCACGAGAGGCAAGATAAGCGGCGGCTCTGTGTAGATGTTCATCGATTGCCGCCGAAGCCGGATCTGCGGGGACGGGGAGGCAGGCAAGGCAAAACAGCAGAATCGCGACGCACAACTTGCTCATAAATACATGGATACACCGATACACCGAAGGAAGGGAAAAAAGAACGGCGCGCCGAAGCGGATTGCCTCGGCGCGCAGTGAAGTGGGTCACTGGCAGGCGATTGTCAGAATGACACGCGAGCACCCAATTGGATTATGCGGTTGCCGTTCGCCAAATAGGTCAACTGCCCAGCGTGTGGATCGGCCAGCACACCAGTGCCGGTCGCATACCCGACTTCGGCGTCCGGATTGCCCCAGTTCAGGTGATTAAGAAAATTGTAAGCGTCTCCCCGTATATCGAGCTTGATTCGCTCCTTGTAGACCGCGAAGGTCTTACCAAGACTGAGATCGAGATTTGTGAAACCCGGGCCGATCAGAATGTTGCGTCCCGCAGTGCCGTACGTGTTGGCCGTGGGATCCGTGAACGCCGCGGGATTGAACCACTGAGCGTACAATCCAGTAGTCTGGTGCAACGCGTAGGGGTTGCCCACAATGTTCGGGAACAGGGTCGCGCCGAATGCAGGATTGATGGCGCTGGCGACTGATCCTTGGATGTAGGGCGTGAACGGTGTGCCGGTGTGAGCCTGCAAGATGGCGTCTACTCGCCATCCGCCGAGGACTTGATCAAGAATGCCGCCAAGTGCGAACGTACGGCCGTGTCCAAAAGGAACCTGATAGCTGACCTCGGTAGTGAACATGTGGGTTGCGTTGAAGGATGACAGGCCGTAGTTGGCTTGTGGATCGAACGCATTTTGGTAAGTATCGACGCCAGATCCGTGCCCGCTGCCCGTACCCGTATCGAGCGATTTTGAGAATGCGTAGTTGGCTTGGAAGCTCAAGCCATGGGTAAGGCGCTTCTCAAGCCGCGCTTGGAGCGCATTGTAATTCGACCAGCCGGTGTAGTTCTGAGCGTTGATCGCCGTGAAATTGGGATTCGGATTGCAAACGGAGTACCCTCCCTTGCAAGTGAGATTCCCCGGTGTGGGCTGGTCAATGTTGGTCGCGAAATTCAGGTTTTCACCGTGCGTGTAAACATAGCTCAGGTCCACGAGCGTGTTTGAGGGTAGTTGTCGTTGAATACTGAACAACGCGTTCTCGACATAATTAGTCGGCATATTGCGAGCATAGTAAGTCACGGCGCTTCCATTCAGCAGTGTCGAAGATAACGTGCTAATCGAAGGAAAGATGACGGTTCCGGCCGGCGGTCCTACCGATAGTTTGAACGGGCTTTGCCCGTACACATCACCCTGAGCGGGACCTTGACTGTGCGGGTTGAGTCCGAGACCAAGCGCTCCGTCAGTATAGTTTTCCGCATCGCGTGGGGCGTCAAATATTCCGAAGCTGCCGCGGAAGGACCATTTGACCAGAGGTGACCATGCGAAACCGACTCTCGGCGCGAACTCTTTGTAATCTCCGTTTTGGATTGTACTCAAGTTGCCGCCGAAGTTCGGGTCCGTTTGTCCGCCGAAGAGAATAGCTCCGGGGTATTTCCCGCCATTTGCCGGATTCGTGAGTTGTGGATCATAAACGCCGAATTGGTCGTGCTTGACTGACCAGCCAGACTGTCCCTGCCATCGCAGTCCCAAGTTCAATGTGAGATGCGGCGTTACTTTGAAATCATCGCTCGCGAATAGCGCCGAATTCCAACTGTAGGCGCTCGTCGGGTCGGATTCGTAAACATACCATCCGTACACGCTGCCTGCAAGGAAATCGGCGTAAGGAATGCCCGTGACGCTTCCGTTGAATTCGAAAGTGCCAGAGCTGATATCCCCCCAGCTGGTATAGTTCTGGTAATTCTTGTCGAATTCCCCACCAACTTTGATCGTGTGGCGGCCTCGAACCAGTGTCACCACATCTGACGCGTTGTAAACTCCAGAGCCAAGTACGGCGTCAATATTGCCGTTTTCACCACAACCGGAGCCGAGAGCGATGCATCCAACCTGGGAGCCTTGGTCAATTGTGATCTTCGGGAAGACGTTTGCTGGAGCATTGCTGCCGTACTGCGGCTCCAGACCGATCATGGCCGGATCGTTCTTGCCAAGTGAGGGCGGCCGGTATGAATCCAACTCCCGGACGCCTCCCAAACGGAGTTCATTTATGACGGTAGGGCTGAATGTGTACGTGTCGGTAAGCTGCCCGGTGAAGTTGTAATTGTTCGCTTGCGCGATCGCGGTGGCGTCATTGGGATAGAGCGGGTCGGGCGGTGAATACGACACGAAATTGGGATAGTAGTTCTCGCTGAACGACAGTTTGTGTTTGTCCGAGATGCTGTAATCAAGCCGTCCTGTGTACCAGGTGCTAGTGTTGGGACTGCTTCCGTTGAAGATGTAGTTGTTCGTTGTAGGACATGTTTGCGCAACGCCCGGACCGACGTTCACGGGCCCAGGACACCCTGC
>CBAAAA010000072.1:0-13562 GCA_964658695.1 uncultured Solirubrobacteraceae bacterium
AAGAAAGTACTGAGTTGGCGACGATCCGGAAGTCACTTCTGACTCTGGGAAGCACAGACAGTAAAATTAGTCCCTCCAGGAATCCGAACGGATGGTTGCAGACCAGGAGAGCGGACCCGATTGAAGGTATGCGCCCCAGATCCTCGGCGGGCATGTCATAGCCAATCCGCAGGTCGCGCAGGAGCGTCTCGGCATAGACGTTTTGCTGGACAGAACTGGCGTGAGAAAGGCTACGCACAAGCTCGTCGGGCAGGAAGAATCGCCGTAGCTGCGGTTCCAGCGGGCGTAACAGCGTACCGATCGCGCCTGGCAGGAAGGAGGATGGCGCCGGCACGCCAGCGGGACGTTCCTCGGTGTACATACCAGGAGCTTCCCCTAAAATAGTGAATAGACAGTGACTGATTTGTTACGTTTTGGCCGGAATGTCAAGAACTTGTACCAGAACGTTCCTAAGCACGATCTGAGTTTCCGTCTTTACAACTGCCGCATAACGTCTTAGAATTCGATCTAAACCGTCGGAAATGTTTTTTGAGAGGCTTGACACGGTTGTTAGACTGATGACTTAGGAAGGCGTTAGACGTGGGTTCGGAGTGCAACAAGAACAGATCGTAAGTTACGGAATAATCGGCCGCGAGGACCTGGACCCGCTTGCTCCCCAACGGGAGGCGGCAATCTTTTACGGTCTTTTTCTGCGGGGCCACTCCGCCGACGACCTGCGCCGTGACATCGACGTTCCCAGGCCTCTCCTAAATAAGTGGCTGCAGCCGCGGCGCTATGAGGAAAATTTCCGTGATTCTCTCCGCCGAATGTATACTTACCGCAAAAAGGTGCTTGCAATTTTCGATGAACTGGTGCTAAAAGAAAAGCATCGCGTCCGCGTCCATTAGCATCCTGGCCGGTTGGCGTGACTCCACTTGCTCTACTAATAAGATGGATCTGTCCATCTTCCAAGTAGATGCTTTCAGTGATAAAGTTTTCAGCGGGAATCCCGCCGCAATTTGTCCCCTTGAGGACTGGCTTCCCGAAGAGGTAATGCAAGCGATTGCGGCAGAGAATAATCTTGCTGAAACCGCGTTCTTCAAACGAGAAGGTGACCATTTTGGACTGCGATGGTTCACTCCGGCTTGCGAAGTGGATCTGTGTGGGCATGCAACGCTGGCTTCTGCTTTAGTCCTCTTTGATGAGTTGCATGAACCGGGAGACCTGATACGTTTTGCCACGAAATCGGGCGAACTGGCGGTAGGCCGTTCCGCGGGGCTTCTCATTCTTGATTTTCCGTCCCGGCCGCCCGGACCGACTGCCGTTCATCCGCAGCTCATTCAGGCGTTAGGCGGAGCTCCGGTGGAGGTACTGGCTGCTCGGGACTACCTGGTGAGGTACAACTCGGCGCAAGAGGTGCTTGCTTTAGGCCCGAATTTTGAAGCGCTGATGCAGATCGATAAGTTTGCGGTGATTGTTACGGCGCAAGGAACCGACTGCGACTTTGTGTCCAGGTTTTTCGCTCCGGCGAAGGGGATTCCAGAGGATCCCGCAACCGGTTCCTCGCATTGCACTCTCATCCCGTATTGGGCTGAACGGCTCGGGAAAGACGAATTGCATGCACGCCAGGTTTCAAAGCGAGGCGGGGAACTGTTCTGCCGCCTGCTGGGAGATCGTGTCGAGATCGCAGGCAAGGGGAAGACGTATTTGAGAGGGCAGATCACGGTTTAGTCCCCGCTGGCGCCGCCAGACTGAGGCCGCGACGACTTCCGAACGAGGGTCGGCGGCGGTTTCACTTGGCCGCTGGTCGGTAGAAACCGCCCGCCCACGGTAGACTTGAAGCCAAGTGTGAGTTTTCTCTCAGGTTCGCCCAAGGAAAATTCCACAATTAGTTAGGAATGATGAAATTCGCTTTAGCTTGGCTTGCGGGCATAGTCTGTATTTGCGGGTGCCCGTTGCTGGGGGGGCCGGCACAATCAGCGAGCAGCTCAGGTACGATTCGCGGTTCAGTCGCCGACCCCACAGGAGCCGCCATTGTCGGCGCTGCGGTCACCATCAAGAATCCTGTTTCGGGACTGACCCAGACAAGCACGACGGCGTCCGATGGAACATTCGGATTTGCAAACCTGCCATTCAGTCACTATCACCTGAGTGTTGCCGCGCCCGGTTTTCAGTCGATTGATCAAGATGCCGACGTGCGTTCGTCTGTTCCCGTTCAGTTGAAGGTCGCCATGGTGCTGGGAACCGCCTCAACCACCGTGAACGTTACTGAGAATTCCGAAGATTTGATTGACACAGGGTCGACCGCCGAAACGAGTGTGGATCGTTCGCTTTTCCAAAAAATGCCGCTTGAGAGCCAATCGTCTTCTCTGAGTTCTCTGGTCACGCTGGCATCACCCGGCGTTTCCGCAGACTCCAATGGCCTCTTTCACGGTTTGGGAGATCATGCTTCCAATTCGTTTTCTATTGATGGTCAGCAGATTTCCGATCAGCAGAGCAAAGTATTCTCCAATCAGTTGCCAGTGGGCGCGGTTGACTCCATGCAAGTAATTGAAGGAGCTCCGCCAGCGGAATATGGGGACAAAACAAGTCTGGTTATCGTCGCAACAACACGATCCGGGCTGGGGGTGACTCAGCCGCACGGCGACATTACGGCGTCGTACGGGACCTTCGGTTCCAGCAGCGAGGGAATCAACTTGGCCTACGGAGGCCAAACGTGGGGGAACTTTATCTCTTTAAACGGTCTGAATACGGGCCGCTTTCTGGACGCGCCCGAGTTCAACGTTATGCACGATAAAGGGAATGAGGAGAATTTTTTCGACCGCATCGACCTGAAGCCAAGCAATGACGACACGTTCAGCCTCAATCTGGCCTTTACCCGTTCCTGGTTCCAGACTCCAAACTCTGACGATGCGCAGAATGCCACCGCGTGGTCGGGAGTCGGGGTGGCTGATGACGGCCTGGGGCCAAATGGTCTTCCTGTCGGTTCACAGGACCAGCGTTCGCAAATTCGAACTTTCAATGTTGCGCCCAGTTGGACCCGCATTCTCAATCCCAATACGGTGCTTACGGTTGGCGGGTTCGCACGCCAGGACCAATACAACTACTATCCAAGCGACAATCCGTACGCCGATTCCACCCCTCAGGTGCAGAGCGAAACGATCGGCCAAGCCCGACGGCTTACCGATCTCGGGCTCCGAGCCAGCCTTTCCTATGTGAAAGGGATCAATAACATCAAGTTCGGCGCGACGTATCAGGACACGATTGTCACTGAGAACGATCATTTCGGAGTTGTAAATCCGGCACTCAATGCGCCTTGCCTCAACTCAGATGGAAGCGCCTTCACAGGAGCCGGCCTGACGAATCCATCCGACTGTGCTGCTGCGTCACTGATGCAAAATCCTTCTTTTGTTTCGCTGCTCGAGTGTTATGACTTGACCCGAACGGGTCCGCTACCGGCTTCCAGCGGCTGCCCGAATTCGACCAGCAGCACTTATTTGTTTCACGGCCATGCGGACGTGCGCGAGACGGCTCTTTACCTGGAAGACAACATTTCGGTGAAGAACTGGACCTTGCGCTTAGGGATCCGCGGAGACATTTACGACGGAATCACCAAGGCGACTCAGGCCGAGCCCCGGTTGGGTGGCGCGTATCACATCAAGAAGACAGGAACCGTCTTGCGTCTGTCTTACGCACGTACGCTCGAAACTCCGTTCAACGAGAACCTGGTTTTATCAAGCCTGGGTTGCAATGATCCCGCGATTAATGCGCTCGAGTCGGTGACGCAGGGCTATCCTTGCATCACCCGGCCGCTCGCTCCAGGTACACGGAACGAATTTCATGCCGGATTTGAGCAGGCTTTCGGCAAATACTTCGTGGTCGACGCGGAATACATCTGGAAGTACACCAACAACGCCTACGACTTCAGCGTTCTCGGCAACACGCCAATCACTTACCCTATCGAATGGGCGAAATCGAAGATACCGGGCTACGCGATTCGGGGCAGCATGCCGGCAATTCACGGATTGACGGCATTCGTTGTCATGTCGAGCGTAGCGGCGCGTTTCTTTGAGCCGCAGGTGAGCGGAATTGGAGTTACTCCTTCCAGCCTGGGCGGCGCCGACAGTGTCTTCCGCATCGACCATGATGAACGATTCAACCAGACCACTCACTTCCAGTACCAGCCTGTGAAAGACGGCCCCTGGGTCGGCTTTAACTGGCGCTACGATAGCGGTCAAGTTGCTGGACCGGCGCCCTGCGCGGGCGGCGATTGCGCCAATGGCCCGAACGGAACGGACTCCATCGTCGATGTCTCTGGTTTGACTCCGGACGAACAGTTTCAGGCCGGTCTGTATTGCGGCAGTGTTCATGCCACACCCACGGCTCCCATCAGTCCCAATGGCCTGTGCGCGGCATCGGCGTACGGCTCGAATCTTATCAAGATCCCGTCCCCCGGCACCGAGAACGACGATCATAACCCGCCTAGGATCGCCCCCAGGAACATTTTTGATGTGGCGCTCGGGGACGATAATCTCTTCCGCACAGAGAAGTACAAGTGGAGCGCGCGCCTCGAAGTGATCAATCTCACCAACGAGTATGCGCTTTATAACTTCCTCTCGACGTTCAGTGGCACTCACTACCTGTCGCCGCGAACCTTCACCGGATCATTAGGGTTCCACTTCTGAGGAACTCGCGCAAGACGGTCGCGGTGTCGAGCGCACCACCCCAAGAACTGGCGAGTTCCTTTGCTGAGTGGTGGCGCGCAGCCGCGCCCTTTGCGCTTCTGAATTTTCCGGTAAAGTAGCCTTGATGGCAAACGTGAAGCGGTCTGTCTGCGCCCTGGACTGCCCGGACACCTGTTCATTACTGGTGAATGTGGATGAGTCGGGACGCGGGTCAAAGCTGCGCGGAGACAATTCGCACCCCATTACTCGCGGCTTCCTTTGTGGCAAAGTCGCGCAATATCTCGAGCGCGAATACCATCCTGACCGGCTGCTGTATCCGCTTCGACGAACTGGTCCAAAAGGCAGCGGCCGGTTTTCGCGTATCAGCTGGGATGAGGCGCTGGATGAAGTCGCATCCCACTTTGCACGCTGCACGCATGAGTTTGGACCGGAGTCCATCCTTCCCTACAGTTACGCGGGGACGATGGGACTGCTCAACGGCGGGGGAATGGATCGGCGGTTTTTTCACCGGATGGGCGCTTCGCAGCTGGAACGCACCATCTGCGCCGCGGCCGGGGGCGCCGCGCTGATTGCGTCGCAAGGCATCAAACTTGGGACTGAACCCGAACAGTTTGCAAGTTCGAAGCTGATCATCGCCTGGGGCGCGAACATTCTGGGTACGAACGTTCACCTGTGGCCCTTCATCGTGGAAGCGCGGCGCAAAGGCGCGCGATTCTATGTGATTGATCCGGTTAAGAATCGGACCGGGCGGCTGGCCGACAAGCATTTCGCGGTGAACCCGGGGTCGGATCTGGCGCTGGCACTCGGGATCATTCAAGTCATTCTTTCGCGTAATCTCCACGACCGCGAATATGTTTCCCGCTACGCCGAGGGATTCGAGGAACTATCGGCCGTGGCGGAAAAATATCCCCTTGACCGAGTGGCCGAGCTGACCGGGATTCCGGCTTCCGATATCGAGGCTCTGGCAATCGAGTACGCCACCACGCGTCCCGCGGTGATCCGGTTGAATTACGGTGTGCAGCGAACAGACCGGGGTGGCAGCGCAGTCCGGGCGATTGCGGCACTCCCCGTCATTACCGGCTCCTGGCGTGAAGCAGGAGGCGGAATGCAGCTCACAACGTCAGGCGCCTTCGACTTCAACCTCACCAGCCTGCAGCGCCCGGACTTGCAGTATCTCTCGCCGTTAGGCCGCCCGGCGCGAGCTGTGAACATGTCGAGGCTCGGGCATGCGCTGACCGAACTTGACGGTCCGCGAGTTCATGCGCTCTGTGTTTACAACTCTAACCCCGCGGTGATCGCGCCGAACCAGGCGCGGGTATTGGAGGGGCTGCAACGGTCCGATCTCTTCACCGTTGTCCTGGAACATTTCCTCACCGACACTGCAGCCTACGCCGATATCGTGCTGCCCGCGACCACCTTCCTCGAACATACCGACTTGTATCTTGCTTATGGGCACTACTATCTCCAGCTTGCGCGTCCGGCACTCGCAAGGCCGGGACAGGTGAGATCGAACGTCGAGATCTTCCGGGAGCTGGCTCGACGAATGCAGTTCTCCGATGAATGCTTCGAGGACGGAGAAGACGATATGATTCGTTCGGCTCTGCAAACCAATTCAGAGTTCCTCAACGGTGTTTCGTTGGAGCGATTGGAAGCGGAACGGTCAGTGCGACTCGGAAGCGCGGAGAAGGGCGAACCGTTTTTACCCTTTGCCCGAGGCGAATTCCGAACTCGCTCGGGGAAGTTTGACTTCGGCGGAGACTCTCTGGAATACACTCCCGGTATCGAGTCCCGGAAGGGAGATCCCGGCTTGCGTTTTCGCTTTCCCCTCGAGATGATCTCCGCCAAGAACGACGACAGCATGAATTCTACCTTTGGTCATCGCGCCGCCGTCGATGAGCAGACGTCCATTCTCGTCATCCATCCTATTGATGCCGAAGCTCGTCGGATCCTGACCGGAATGCGAGTCAAAGCATTCAATGATCGAGGCTTCTGCTACCGTTCAGCGTTCGTCTCAGAGGATGTGAAAGCCGGGGTCGTCAACATCCCCGGCGTTCGCTGGAACAAGACTTCCGTCGGCGGACTCGGCGTCAACCAGCTCACATCCGAACGAGTGACAGATCTGGGAGCGGGAGCAACGTTTTATAGTTGTCTGGTTGAAGTCGCTCCAGTTGACTCCTAACCATTACTTTCTTTCCTCGTTGGCTGAGAATATCTTTCCGACTGCCCCACATAAAGTAATCAGAGCGGCCGATTAAGGCGTCCAGGCGCTGGCGGCCATGCCCGAAAGCTACTGCTCAGGAAGGGAGTTTTTGAGGATTTCGCCCGAGTGTTCGGATGCAGGCCAGCCCTGCCAGCTTGCATTGAGAGCGAGCCATGCGGTTGCTTCGAAAGATCTTACAGCAAATTGCCGTCGCACTCCCTCTAGCGGGATTCTGGAGTCTCGATCGACTCCATTGCGCGCATACCCGGGCGATGGCAGAAGGCGAGGAAACGGTGGTGTTCCAATTGCTGACAGGTTGTGTTATGATTTTGGCACCCGAAAGCAAACACTTCTCGGGAGACCTCAACCCGACCTCCGGAACAGAAGCTTGTCGAAGCGCGATCCGGAAGTCACTTCTCTTCGGCGCGTTATCGATGTGTCTGGTCAGGATAGTAGGTTCTGACTACTTCCGTTTGTAGCGACCAACGGGCCTCGTTTCTGAACCTTTCTGACACGAAGTGCGTCTAAGCGGAAGGAATGCACAAGAGACCTTACTTTTTGAGTGGGCATAGCTAGTTAGTTACAAGGAGAGTTGTTATGACAGAGTTAGAAGTGAGCAAGTTTAAAAAGATCCTGCTGACTAAACAGGACGAGTTAGAGCGTGTCGTTCGTAATCGCGATGCGATCACCATTGAGAAGAGCGCCGATGCTCTGGATGAAGTGCAGCACGCGTCAGAGCGGGAACTGGCCATCCGGAATCTGGACCGCGAATCCAACCTGCTACGCAACGTACGGGCTGCGCTGCGCCGCATTAACGAAGGCACGTTTGGAGTTTGCCTGCATTGTGAGGAAGATATCTCCCCCAAACGGATTGCCGCTGTACCGTGGGCCCCTTATTGCATCCAATGTCAAGAACAGGCAGACCGGAACCGCGAAGAGTCTAACGAGACATTTGACGACATGCTCGTCAATGCGGCCTAGTTTCAATGAAGAACGTTCTACGTTTACGCTGGAGAGCACGAGCCGGTGTTCCCAAATTGTCCGCCGTGACTCCAGCGTAAGACTTGGGTCTCCCGCTCGCCAATCCATCCTCCCCCCTCTCGGTCATTCGTCTTCCTGGTATCTGCCAAGAACGTAAAGAGTAGTGAAGTGGTAGTAACTTAGTGGTTCGAAAGCGCGCCCAACCACTAGGAAGATGGCCTTCGCTCCCAAACGATTCCTTGTTCTGCTGGCTGCCCTTACGGGACTCAATTTAGCTGGCCAGACCGCTCCGCCGGCAGCAGCCAAGCCGACCGAACATGTGCTCGGAACCATCACCGCAGTGGATCCAACTGCGCACACGTTCACAGTGAAAGACGATAAGACGAACGTTGAAACCATTGTCTCGACTGCAAACACCAAGACGCTAATCAAAGTTTTGCCTGGAGCAAAGGACTTGAAAGGCGCCACTCGGATTTCGGCGGAGGATCTTGCAGCTGGGGATCGGGTCGACATCCGGGGCTTTAAGGACGAAGCCAATCCGAATGAGATTGCGGCGCGCAGCGTAGTTCTGATGTCTGCTCGTGAGCTGCAGGCTAAGCATCAAGCCGATGCGGCCGCATGGCAGAACAGCACCGCGGGGCTGGTCACTTCGGTAGACGCCGCCTCTCGGACGATCGTTATGACGTCGCGTGCCGCGGGCGGAACTCACCCGGTCTCGGTCCAGGTTCCAGATTCCGCTGAAATCACTCGCTACTCGCCGGACACGCCAAAAACACCTGTACCCTCGCAAATGGCAGAGATCCAGCCTGGCGACCAGGTAAGGGTGATCGGGTCGAAGTCGGCTGACTCCTTCACGATCACGGCCGAGCGTGTCTACTCGGGGGCCTTCCGAACCATTGCAGGCACTATTACCGCGCTCAGCCCGGACGGCAAAGGCGTGACGCTCACCGATGTGCAGACCAAGCAGCCGGTGCAGATCGCGATCAACGATGCTTCTGTAATCCGCAAAGTGCCGCCCGAGATGGCGGCTATGCTTGCAGGTCGGGCGAACGCAGGTCCCGGTGCTGGTTCGCACGAAGGAGCGGGCGCTCCGAGTGGTGGCGCCGCGGCCGGATCTGCCCCGCCCCCTTCTCCTTCGCAGGATCCAGGACAACAGCACCCTCGTTCCCGGGGGGACTTGTCTCAAATGGTGCAACGCCTGCCGCCGATTGCTTTCACTGACCTTAAACCCGGGGACGCCGTAGTCGTTTCCGGCGTTCTTGGAAGCGACAAATTACGGGTGATTGCGTCAACCATCATCGCTGGTGTAGAACCACTCCTCCAATCTCAGGCTGGCCGCGCTCGCCAGGGTCAAGGGCAGAGTAGTGAAGGCCTCGGGTGGTCGCTTGATATGGCTGTGCCAAACCAGTAGCCCTGGCGGGCTTCAAAAAAATTCAACATCAGAGGATCTATGAAGAAGTGTGCCTGCCAGTGTTTGCTGGCCGCGATCGTGATTGCCGCGTCATCTCCAGTTTGGGCCCAGGCGCCTCCGCCTTCGGCTAATCCCCCCGCCCCGGACGCCCCGCGCACAGGTCGCCCGGGTATCTCCGGAACCATTCGCGGCGTCGTAAAAGACGACACCGGAGGAGTCATCCCGGGAGCGACCGTCACTTTGACTGACGTCTCGGGCAAAGTGGTTAAGACAACCACGGGAGCAGATGGCAGTTACATAATCCGGGGTATCCCGCCGGGAACTTACTCGCTACTTACAAACTACAGCGGATTGCAGCAGGCTAAGCCGCTTGCGCTGGAGATCAAGGCGGGTCAGTCCACAACCGGCGACGTGACAATGACCTTGCAAACTCAGAAACAGGAAGTTACTGTCACTGAAAGCGGCAATAATCAGGTCAGTACAGAGGCTTCGAACAACTCTTCAGTACTGGTGTTAAACCAGGAAGATCTGGATGCTCTGCCCGACGACCCGGATGACCTCAACGCTGACCTGCAAGCCTTGGCCGGCCCGTCCGCTGGTCCGGGAGGTACGCAGATCTTCATCGACGGCTTCACGGGTGGACAGTTGCCCCCGAAGGCCTCGATTCGCGAGATTCGCATCAATTCCAATCCGTTCTCGGCGGAATTCGATAGACTCGGTTTCGGCCGGATTGAGATATTTACTAAGCCCGGCACCGATAAGTTCCACGGCCAGGGCTACTACAACATCAGCGATGGCGTCTGGAACTCCCGTAATCCGTTCCTTTTGACAACACCCCCATTTCGAACCCAGATTTTTGGGGGCAATGTAAGCGGCCCGATTAGTAAACACGCCAGCTTCTTTGTAGATGTGGAACGCCGGGACATCGACGACAACGGAATCATTACAGCCACCATCCCCACCGCCAACCTGCTTGGCAGCCAGTCTTACCAGAACTATTTTCCGACGCCACAGCGAAGAACTACAGTTAGTCCGCGCATCGATTATCAGATCACTCCCAATAACACGCTCAGTATGCGTTATAACTACCTGCTGAACGACCATGTGCTGACAAATATCGGCGGATTTTCTCTGCCCGACACT
This sequence comes from uncultured Solirubrobacteraceae bacterium, assembly GCA_964658695.1. Taxonomy (GTDB): domain Bacteria; phylum Acidobacteriota; class Terriglobia; order Bryobacterales; family Bryobacteraceae; genus Bog-105. The sequence goes on from CBAAAA010000072.1 coordinate 10,400, forward strand.
ACGGTTGCGGGTCTAACTTATCCGAGCAACGGTTACCGACAATCGACCACCGATAATTCGTTTCAGGCGGTGGACACTACGGTTCTCGGGCCGCATGTTGCGAACGAGAGCCGCTTCGAGTACGAGAGAACGGTGGAGAACACCACCAGTTCCAGTACAAGTCCGGAGCTAAACGTCGGTCAATCGTTTATCGGGGGTGGGTCCGGGTACAGTTCGGTGCCGAACCTTGTGAATCCGCAGGGTTACGCCAGCAGCTTCGACATACAGAATTATTACGAATTCCAGAACTATACAACGGTGACCGCCGGGCCCCACACCATTAAGTTCGGCGCCCGCATCCGGTCTACGAGATTTGAGGATAGAACGCCCCTCGATTTCAACGGCACTTATTCATTCCTGGGCACTGCGACCGAAACCTCAATTCAGCAGTATCTGATGACGGAACGGCTCTTAGCCGCAGGGGAGACTACGCAGCAAATTCTCAATGCGGGTTATGGTCCGTCGAAGTTCCAGATTCAGCAGGGCAATCCGCTGGTCCAGTTCTGGGAGACGGATTGGAGCCCGTTCATTCAGGACGACTGGAGGGCTCGACCCAACCTGACGCTCAGCTTTGGGCTGCGCTACGAAGGGCAGACTAATATCAGCGACAAGAATGACTGGGCTCCCCGAATTGGATTTGCGTGGGCTCCGGGCGGCAAAGGGGCTGGAGGTCGGCCCAAGACGGTGTTTCGAGGCGGATGGGGATACTTCTACGACCGGTTCGCCGCTACCAACGTGGAAACAGCGCTTCGCTCCACGCAGGTAGAACAGTACTCGGTGAATAATCCAACTTCATACGACGCTGCGTTTTCGGCGGCTTCGATTCCCAGCCTGAGTCAGTTGAGCTTGAGTTCGCAGCAACATTACCTGATCGACAGCGACCTCAAAGCGCCTCGCTTGATGCAGACGGTTTTGGGCATGGATCGCCAGCTTTTTTCGCACACCACTGTCTCGCTGAACGTCATCAACTCGCGCGGTACTCATGAACTACTGACCGACGATATCAACGCTCCGGTCCCAACGGTTGGTGATTTGCCGCCAGGCATCGATAACTCGGTTGCGGGGATTCGGCCCTATGGAAATATCGGCGATCTTTATGACTACCAGTCGGTCGGAATTTTCAAACAGATTCAGCTTGCCGCCAATATCAATGCGCAAGTCGGTAAGTGGTTGAACCTGTTCTCGCGCTACCAGTACGCTCAGGCGCATAGCGATACCGATGGGCTCACGACGGTGCCCTCCAATCCGTATAACATCTCTCAGGACTGGGGCCGATCCTCGCTGGACATTCACAACACCTTCTTCCTGGGCGGTTCGTTTTCGGCGAAGTGGGGAATCCGGCTCTCACCGTTTATGGTCATGCGCTCCGGAATTCCCTTCAATATCAGCACCGGGACTGACCTTTATGCGACAGGCGCGACCTCACCCACTGCCAGGCCTGAAGTCTTCGCTACCGACGTGCCGGGCGCCGTTTATGAGCCGAGACTCGGATTATTCGTCAATGTCAATCCGGTAGTCGGCGCTCCGGTGATCGAACGTAACTACGGAACGGGACCTGGTTTCATCGGGCTGAATATGCGCGTGAGTAAAACCTTCGGATTTGGAACCACAAAATTCGAAGGACCTGTTGGAGGCGCGCGGTCTAGCAGCGGAGGCTTTGGAGGCGGAGGTGGAGGCCGTGGCGGACGCGGCGGCGGGCCAGGCGGACCGGGTGGCGGCCCTGGCGGCGGTAACGAGTCCACTTCGCATCGCTACAATCTCACGCTGTCGTTGAACGCGCGGAACTTCATCAATCACGAAAACCTCAACACGCCCAATGGATCGCTCACATCGCCTTACTTCTATGAGGCAACCGGAATCACAGGCGGGTTTGGCGCGGAGTCAACCTCCAGCAATCAGCGGCGGCTTGAGCTTCAACTGCGATTCGCTTTTTAGCACGTGTGCTACGAATGAAGAACAATGAAGATACGGTTGCTGCTCGCCGCATTGCTTCTTCCCCTCGCTGTTCCGGCCGCGGAGTGGAAGCAACTCTTTGACGGCAAGGACCTCAACGGCTGGAAACATGTAGGTCCCGGATACATGAGCGTCGAGAACGGATTGATTCATACCCATGGCGGTATGGGTCTCCTCTATTGGACGGGTGGCCCCGTCAGCGATTGCACCATCAGGATCGTGTTTAAAATGCGCGACTTCAACGACAACTCCGGCGTTTTTGTGCGGATTCCCGAAGCTCCTACCGAGCCATGGATGCCGGTAAATAAAGGGTACGAAGTACAGATCGATAATCATCCCGAGACCAGTCAGGAAGACGAGTATCACGTAACAGGCACACTGTATTCGCTAACGAAGCCGCTGGCAAAGCCTGGCAAACCCGGGCCGGAGTGGAACACGATGGAAATCACTCTGGATGGCCCTCACACCATCGTCACAGTGAATGGCGTAAAGGTCACCGATTACACGGAAGGCCAGCCGGTGCCGGCGAAGAAGTTCGACTTTGAGCCGCAGCGGGGTCTCCGGCCCACTGCTGGTTATTTCGGGCTGCAGAATCACAGCGACAACGACATTGTGTTCTTCAAGGATGTTGCGATCAAGTCTCTCAAGTAGATCCACTTGCGGAGAGCAACAGTCAGCAAACCAGAACTAACGCGAGACATGGGGTTCTTCCCCGCGCTCACGTCCAATATGTTGACCATGGTGGGGATTGGCCCGTTCCTCACCATTCCTCTCATCCTCACTATCATGAAGGGGCCGCAGGCTCTCATCTGCTGGATCATGGGCGCACTTCTCGCCCTATGCGACGGCATGGTCTGGGCAGAGTTGGGCGCCGCCATGCCGGATACCGGCGGTTCCTACGACTATTTGCAGCAGGCTTTCGGTCCCAAGGGGCTCGGTCGCCTGATGGGCTTTCTCTTTCTCTGGCAGGTGATGCTGGCGTCCCCCTTGACCGCTGCTTCCGGCGGCGTTGGTTTTGCGGACTACACACGCTACCTGCTTCCCTGGCTCACTGGTCCAGAAGAGAAGTTGATTGCCATCGCCGTGTGCCTGCTCTCGACAGTATTGCTGTATCGCGACATCAAATCGATCGGCACGATCACCTTCGCGAGCGTTTCGCCGTCGGCCTGGA
>CBAAAA010000073.1:0-10731 GCA_964658695.1 uncultured Solirubrobacteraceae bacterium
GAAATCCTCAGAAGGTTGGTGCGAGAATGAGAGCGTACCACAGGGATGGGCGGTTAGCTCAGCCGGTTAGAGCGCCTGCCTTACAAGCAGGAGGTCCACGGTTCGATCCCGTGACCGCCCACCACTGTCTCTTTACTGATCAAAAACTTGCGCAGCTGCGCGCGAGCTGCTTACCTCGAAAACCTTATCAAGACCCTTGCTCACCGTATCAAAACTCGGGGAAAATACCGCGCGGTCCGGTGTGACGTGCCAAGGTGTGGAGGACGATGATATTTTCGAAACGAAGCGCATACAGAAGCTGGACAACATCCGAGAGCACAAGGAGCAACGGTGCGGAGTTCGACCTTTTTACTCACCGAACTAATTAGAGCAGCGTTCTACTTCATCAGTTTTTTTCCCCTTTTTCTCGCCCTGAGTCACTTCAGGTCAAGCCCGGCAGGCGTTCTGTTGCTACTCACAATCGGCGGCTTCTATTTGGGTGGAATGGTGTTCTTATCTTTGCTGGTTCTCACAAAGCGCTTGTTTGTGGGCACTCTTGAGACAAACCAGATTGTGACCACGGACTCCTTGCTAGGCAAGCGCTTTTTCTTCGCTTCCACGTTAAATGGGATGATGCACTCTAGTCCTTTTCGCCTGCTTGTGTCTGGTTTATCGCCGCTCACCGCCTATTACTACCGGGGGATGGGAGCGAGGATGGCGCCCAGCATCTTCACTAGTCCCAGCACAAGAATCTCTGACCCTTGGTTCGTCGAAATCGAAGAGAACGTGACCATCGGAGGAGATGCATTGATACTTGGCCATGCCGGTAATGGACGAGAGATCATCCTGGGTTCAGTGCTAATAGGAGCGGGCGCAGTCATTGGAACTCGATCCGTGATCCTTCCGAATGTCCGGATTGGAAAGGATGCCCGGGTGGGCGCTGGCGCGGTGGTGGCACGAGGAACCATCATCCCTGATGGTGAGACTTGGGCGGGCGCGCCGGCGCGCAAGATATCTCCTCGCACCAACGCAGCCGGTGTTTAGGCAGACGCAGTCGGGGACTGCTGCTTAAAGACTCTCTCTTCGAGGATGTCCGCGGCACGATCTACGCCCCCAGCTCGAACGATTTCCCGCTGCATACATTTGGCGCGCACTTGCCATGCGCTGTCTTTGTCCAGGATCATCTCTATGGCGGTCCGCAATTTTCTCGAAGTAACATCACCGGACGACATGACCATCCCGGCACCCGTTCGTTTCAACCGGGCGGCGATTGCGGGCTGATCGTGAGCTAACGGAATCGCAATCAACGGCTTGCCGAATGATAGTGCCTGCATAGTGGTATTCATTCCGGCATGAGTAATGCATAGTGCCGAATATTTTAGAATCCTAAGCTGTGGAGCAAAGCGCACGACCAGGTGGTTACCTGGCAAAGTCGGAAGAGATGTACACTCCTTGGAAGCTACGGACATCACAACCTGCAGATCCAAGCCGAGGCAAGCCTCAGCGATCATTCTGAAAAACTTGCTATCGGAGCTTTGCAGAGTTCCAAGAGAAGCGTAGAGGATCGGGCGGCCATCCAGCCTTTCAAAGGGGAACTCGGGGCCGGAGTAAAGGTCGTCGAACCTTTCATCAAGCCACGGCCCCGTGTAGAACATCGTCGGCGGCAAGGCTCGGCGCGGAAAGTCGAATTCCGCGGGCATCTGCGCAATTTGCACTGCCTTCGAGAACGAATCATCAGGTGAACTCAGCAGTGGAAGTTTCCAGCGCGTTCTAAATTCGTTGAGAGTCGCTTGAAGATTCCTGGTCAGGTAATCGCTAGCCATGTAACCAATCCTGTTGCGAAGAGTAGCCAAGAGATTTGTCCTGTAATTCCAACCTGTAAACGAGGGCGGGATAGCAGCTTCACGATTTATCGGTAAGCTCGTGCAGATGCTGGCGAATGGCAGGTCAAGGTGTTCCGCGACACTGGCTAACGCCGGCTCGTTCTGATCCGCGAGAACTGCATCTACGCCTTCTTTCTGCAGCTGGTTGGGAGCATCAGCGAGAAGCAGCTTCAAAATTCGGGCTGCCGCCTGGATCACAAACAGCGTCGCTTTCAGGCCTTGCTGTCCCTTAAGTGCATCGAAGAGAGGAGTTAAAGTTCCTGCTGGGGCTTGCTCTACTGCCAAAGGTGAGAAACGTATTCCCTGGTTTCGGACCATCGGTTCCGCGTCCAGCATGCTGAACAGAGTAACTTTGTGACCTCGTTGAACCAACTTTCGTCCTAAGACGCAGAACGGATTGATATGGCCCGGCAGCGGCGGACAGGAAATTGCAACGTGTGACACATTCAGATTGTGCCCTCGTTTAACCCCAGGTTCAATAAAAAAGTTCCTGAAGAGAATTTCTGCCAAAGGGGCAAATAGATCTTGCAGAGATTTCGCCCAGCAGACCCGCTTGGCTGAGCTCGGGGGTCCTAACTTGGCCCATCGTTTTCAAACGCCCTGGGATTCGATCCGGTCACACTTGGGCGCGGAATCCGGCGCTCCTTCCTGCCGCTTTGGATTCGGTAAGTAGTTCAAAAGATCAAAGTGAAGCGATGCGCGTTCTACGGGTAAATGAGAATATTGCAGGAACGGCCGTTTGCGAGAAGACAAGATGGCCCATGCATGCTCTTGCCAGACAGGTCTCGACCTGATGAATTACAGGCGCGGCTTCCGGTCCATTCTCGTGCATCACAAACGGTAAGCTTTGCACCATTCGCAGAACTCTTACAGACATTGGCCTTCTCATGTTGGAAATGTCTGTTGCGAATGCACTGTGCCTGCGGATTCCCAGGTAGTGACATTGGCGCGGGACGCTTCGACGTGGCGCCCGGCTACTCGTCAACCGGCCGGATCTAAATCTGTTTTTGAAGACTGGTAGTGAACGACGCGCTTCTGACGCGCCTTCTATTGATAGTTACGAAGCACTGGAGGGCTGTCCGTTGCTTCATCGGAACCACTTATAATGTATTGACTATGACTGCACTTGATTGTCAGGAATTGAGATCGGCGTTTCACGGGCAGGTCTTCGAGGCTGCCGATGGCGGCTATGAAGATGCTCGAAAGATCTGGAATGCAAGTGTGAGGAAGCAGCCGCGTGTAATTGCGCGCTGCTCGGGGTTGGCGGATGTTATTGGGGCGATCAATTTCGGACGCAAGAACAAACTCTTAACGGCGGTCCGTGGTGGTGGGCACAATGTGGGCGGCCGAGCGCTTTGCGAGGGCGGACTCGTCATCGATCTTTCCGCGATGCGCGGGGTGTATGTGGATTCAGTTAAGCGGACGGTCAGGGTACAGGGCGGCGTCACGCTGGGACTTATGGATCGCGAAACGCATGCCTTCGGCTTGGCCGTTCCATCCGGTATTGTGGCGAAGACAGGGATTGCCGGGCTGACCTTGGGAGGCGGGGTTGGGTGGCTAATTCGGAAGTATGGGATGAGCATCGACAATCTGCTTTCCTGCCAGATTGTGACGGCGGACGGGCGTGTGCTGATAGCGAGTGAAGCAGAGCAGCCGGCCTTGTTTTGGGCGCTGCGAGGTGGCGGGGGGAATTTCGGCGTGGTTACCTGGTTCGAGTTCCAAGGGCAACCGGTTCATACGGTCCTAGGTGGCTTGCTGGTGTATCCGAGGGCTTCGGCCATTGATGTGATCCGGCATTATCGCGACTTTATGGAGACGGCTCCCGATGAACTGACAGTCTATGCCGCGCTGCTGCATGGGCCGGACGGTAGTCCGATTGTTGGCTTAATTCCTTGCTATTGTGGCGATCTAAAGGAAGGCGAGCGGGTACTGGAACCGTTGCGCAACTTTGGCAGTCCAATGATGGATGCGATTCAGCCGCTGCGGTTTCCGGCAATGCAATCGATGATGGCGGCCACGTTTCCGGATGGAAATCAGAATTACTGGAAATCGACGTTGCAGAAGAGTTTGCCGGATGATGCGATTGCGAGGATTGTGGAGCATGGGAACCAGATGCAGTCGCCGCTTTCGTTTCTAGCCATCGAGCAATACGGTGGCGCGGCGGGGCGGGTTGCCAAGGATGCGACAGCGTATCCTCATCGGGATCTGCATTGGCATGTTATTTTCGGAGCGCAGTGGACAGATCCGGCGGAGACGGCACATCGCGAGTGGGCACGGGAGGGCGAACATGCCCTGATGCCATACTCGGCGCATGCGCATCTTTCGTCGGCATTGGATGTGGAATCGGACGAAGTGATCGATACTGCCTTCGGCGCTAACCTGGCGCGGCTGCGTGCGATTAAAGGGAAATATGACCCTGAGAATTTTTTCCAAGTGAATTACAATATCAAACCGGCGAACCAAGCGGATGCGGCGTAGATATGCCAGAAGCTCACCCTTGCCTTTCGACATAACTGCGCGTCAAAGCCCGGTAACCCGGCATCACTGATGCTTGCAGAAAGCTCCGCTCCGAATACATCTGGCCCCGACGGCCGAGCTCGACCAGTTGGCATCCCGGACTTTTGACTGCCGTTTGAATGTTGCTAGCGAGTATTCAAGTTGCCCAGCGAATGGAGCAGGCGCGGACATGAACGGGTTCAGAAACGAGCCTGCGCCAGCAAGGTGCGAAAGCAATTTGCAGGTATTGCTCGACCGGCCAAACCGCAATCCCGCTGCTGCCGCCTTGTATTCCCATCGAAATTCCTCGTCGTTTGTGCCGCACGTTCCACACACGAACAACCAGGCACGCAATGGCCGCCAAGGCCGCGAGAAGACACACCCGTCCCATGCTCCTGCTCCCCCGTCGAAAACCTGTTCCGGTCCCCAACCCACGGGACAAGACACCGGGCAAGTATCGGGTAATCTACAAGCTATTTGTTAAAGACTGCAAGTACAGAGAGAGACTGTCTAACAGACAACGGGCAGAACACAATCAACAATAAAGTACTAATAGTCTGGCCGGCGACACACGGAGAGAAGGAGTAACAAGTTGCGGTTGCGCCCGCCGCTCACCGTCCCTTGCGCTTAATCTCCACCACCGGCCGCTTCACTTCACTCCGCGTACTCAACGAATTGATATGAATCACCGGCATCAGCGAGTTACAACTCTCGCTCTCAAAAGAACGCTTCGCCGACCGCTGCGAGATCTCTTGATTCAACCGCTCCACGAATCCCTCGATCTGCTGCTGCATCGCTTCCATCTTCTCGCGCATGTTGAGAATAATCTCCACACCCGCCAGGTTCACGCCCAGCTCGCGCGTCAGCTTTAAAATCACTTCCAGCCGTTCCAGATCTTCATCCGTATACAGCCGCGTGTTCCCATCACTTCGCGATGGAGCCAGCAATCCTTCACGCTCATACAGGCGCAGCGTCTGCGGATGAATTTGGTACCGTTCCGCAACCGCGGAAATCATATACGCCGCTTTGCTTTTGTTCTTCACCATGACGTGTCTGCTTCCTTATCAAGCTTGAGGCTGAACCTTTGCCCAGATCTCTGAGCGTACATCTTCGGTCTGCACTTGCGCCAGCTCGCGCAGCAATTCTCTCGTCCGCTCGTTGTGAACATTCGGCGCCTGCAGGACTACTTCCACAATCTCGTCGCCGCGCGTATTCTTGCGGGAATTCAAAATGCCCTTCTCCCGCAGCCGGAACTTCTGCCCGTTTTGCGTGCCCTGCGGAATCTTCAGCAGCGCTTTCCCATCGATCGTCGGCACTTCGATCTTCGCTCCTAACCCAGCCTCGCTCACGGAAAGCGGCACCTGCACTTCGATATTGTCTCCCGCGCGCTTGAAAAACGGATGCTCTTCCACGCGTACTGTGATGTACAAGTCTCCGGCCGTTCCGCCGCCCACGCCAGCGTTCCCCTTGCCGGCTACACGCAGCCGCGCACCCGCCGACACTCCAGGCGGTATGCGAACCTCCACCGAATCCGTCCGGGACACCACCCCTTGCCCAAAACAAGTGGGACAAGAATTTTTCAGCCGACCGCTTCCGCCGCACTTCTGGCAGGTTAGATTGAACTTCATCGCGCCCGCCATCTGCGTTACCGTGCCGGTCCCGTCGCACTCCGGACAGACCGCGACACCGTTCCCCGCGGAACCCGTGCCGTTGCACGTCTCACAGGTCTCCTGCCGGTGAATATTCAGCTTCACCTGTGTGCCCTTGATGGCCTGCCAGAAATCGACATTCAGGCCATACTCAAGATCAGATCCGCGCTCCGGCTCGGGAGCTGCACTGCGGCCAGCGGCGCTCCCGCGCCCGAAGAACTGGCTGAAAATGTCCCGGAACGATCCGCCTCCACTTGCGTCCGTCCCAAAACCCGCACCCGTTCCCGCCCCGCCAGCGCCGCCGCTCTGCGCCTGCTGCTCCCGCATGTACTGGCTGAAGTCGAACCCGCCGAAGTTGGGGCCGCCCGTTGACCCTGCGCCCGCGGCGCCCCCGCCATTCTGCGGAATGTTGTCCGAGTAAAATCCGTACTGATCGTAAATTTTGCGCTTACCGTCATCGCTCAGGACGTCGTACGCCTCTTGAACATTCTTGAAGCGATCTTCGGCCGCCTTGTCCCCTGGGTTCAAATCCGGATGGTGCTTCCGCGCCAGCCGCCGGTACGCCTTGCGTATCTCGTCCGCGTCTGCCGCCTTAGGTACCCCGAGCGTCTCGTAATAGTCTTTCTTCGATGCAGCAGCCATAACTTATCCAAATCTCAAAAAGGGCGGCGCTGTCATCGCCAGCTACCGCCCTTCTTACCTACTAACTCACTAACTTGGGGGGCGTTTAGAAGTCCCCCCGACCTCTGACTTACTTGTTCGCTGACTTACTTTTTGTCTTCGACGTCCACAAACTCGGCGTCGACAACGTTATCCTTCGGCTTCTCTTGCGGCCGGTTTCCATCCGTTGCTCCCTGTGTCGGGCCAGCTCCGTTTGCGCCCTGGCCCGGGCCCGATGCGCTCTGCGCCTTGTACATCGCTTCCGCCAGTTTGTGGCTGGCAGTGGTCAACCGGTCCGTCGCCGAATTCAGCAGCTCGAGACCACCTTCGGCCATCGCCTTTTTCGTATTCTCCAGTGCCGCTTCCACTTCTTTGGCATCGGCTTCGGAGATCTTGTCACGATGCTCCTTCAAGGTCTTCTCGGTGTTATAAACCATGGCGTCCGCACGGTTCCGAGCCTCGATCTCATCCTTCTTCTTCCGGTCGTCCGCGGCGTGAGATTCGGCGTCGCGCGCCATCTTCTCCACCTCGTCTTTGCTGAGACCCGACGAAGAAGTAATCGTGATCTTCTGCTCGTTGTTCGTCGCCCGATCCTTCGCGACGACATTCAAAATGCCGTTCGCATCCAGGTCAAACGTGACCTCAATCTGCGGAATCCCGCGCGGAGCCGGCGGAATGCCAACCAACTGGAACACGCCCAGCATCCGGTTGTCTCTTGCCATCGAACGCTCGCCCTGGTAAACCTTGATCTCAACCGAGGACTGGCTGTCCGCCGCCGTCGAAAACGTCTCGCTCTTGCGGGTCGGAATGGTCGTATTCTTCTCAATCAGCTTGGTAAACACGCCGCCCAGAGTCTCAATACCAAGCGACAAAGGAGTGACGTCCAGCAAGAGCACGTCTTTGACTTCGCCGCCCAGCACGCCGCCCTGTACCGCCGCTCCGACTGCCACCACTTCGTCCGGGTTTACTGTGCGGTTAGCGTCCTTGCCGAAAAGATCCCGCACAATCTGCAGAACCTTCGGAATCCGCGTTGAACCGCCGACCAGAACCACTTCATCGATGTTCTGCGGAGTCACGCCCGCGTCCTGCAAAGCCTGTTTGCAAGGCCCGATCGTCCGCTGCAGAATGTCGTCAATCATCTGCTCGAAACGTGACCGCGTCAGCTTCACGTTCAAGTGCTTCGGCCCGCTGGCGTCAGCCGTCAGAAATGGCAGGTTGATGTCCGTCTCGAGCAGTGTCGAGAGCTCGATCTTGGCCTTCTCCGCAGCTTCCTTCAAACGCTGCAGCGCCATCTGGTCGCGCGAGACATCCACGCCCTGGTCCTTCTTGAACTCCTGAATCAACCAGTCGATAATGCGCTGGTCGATGTTGTCGCCGCCAAGGTGCGTGTCGCCATTGGTGGACTTCACTTCGACTACGCCATCGCCGACCTCGAGCACCGAGATGTCGAAGGTGCCGCCGCCAAAGTCGTACACGACAATAGTCTCGTCCTTCTTCTTGTCCAGCCCGTAAGCGAGCGCCGCCGCCGTCGGCTCATTGATGATGCGCAGCACCTCGAGACCGGCAATTTGCCCGGCATCTTTAGTCGCCTGCCGCTGGGCATCGTTGAAGTACGCCGGAACCGTGATAACTGCCTTGCTCACCTTCTCGCCCAGGTAGGCTTCCGCCGCTTCCTTTAGCTTGGTGAGAATCATCGCCGAAATCTCGGGCGGCGAATACTTCTTTCCTTGAATTTCGACACGGGCGTCGCCGTTCTCGCCCATCACAGCCTTGTACGGAACGAGCTTCATCTCCTCGTTCACTTCGTTGAAGCGGCGGCCCATAAACCGCTTGATCGAATAAATCGTATTTTCCGGGTTCGTAACAGCCTGGCGCTTTGCTACTTGACCCACCAGCCGCTCGCCATTCTTGGTGAACGCGACTACCGACGGAGTCGTTCGCCCGCCTTCCTGGTTCGGGATTACCGCGGGCTGGCCGCCTTCCATCACAGCCACCACCGAATTCGTGGTGCCGAGGTCTATTCCGATAATCTTACTCATATGTGTTTGTTTCCTTCCGCCTGCCGCCACCTGCGATCAAGCGCCTTTAGCACTCTCTCAGTATCCAATATGAGTGCATGGTTGTCAACTCTGCTGGTGATCTTTTTGTGCCCCCTCCAGGCTCAAACCACTCTCACCGTTGCCGCCGCCTCCGACCTCACCAATCTCGAACCCGCTCTCACCATCGCTTTCCGCAAAAACGAACCCAAAGTTGAGCTGAAGTTCGTTACCGCAGCCAGCGCCGCCCTCATGCAACAGATTGAAAATGGAGCCCCTTACGACGTTTTCATGTCCGCCAACGCCGGCTATGTGGACCAATTGGCTTCGAACGGTAAACTCGTTCCCGCTTCCCTGACCGCCTACGCAGTCGGCCAGCTCGGCATCCTCTGGAAAGACGGGAAGCATCATCCGTTCAGCGACCTCGGCCAGTCCTCGGTCAAGGTCGTTGCCCTACCCAATCCCAAACTCGCCCCCTACGGCGTCGCCGCTCAACAATCCCTCGAACACGCCGGCCTCTGGAACATCGTCTCCCCGAAAGTCGTCTACGGCGAGAACGTCCGCCAGACCCTCCAACTCTTCGAAAGCGGGAACGCCGACGTGGTTCTTACCTCCGATTCTTTAATGGGCGGCAAAAACCCCGAAGTGATCCAGGCCGATTGGCACAAACCCATCATTCAAAAGGCCGGAATCGTGGCAGCCAGCTCGCAGCAAACTACCGCGCAAGCCTTTATGAAGTTCTTAAATGGCCCAGAAGCGGCCGACATCTTTACCCGATACGGCTTTTCTAAGCCTTAGGATGTGCTTTGTCGTACACGGCCATCAGGTCTCGTAGCGATACCTGCGTGTACTTCTGCGTCGTTGATAACCGCGCATGCCCGAGTAGTTCCTGAATTGATCGCAGGTCTGCGCCATCGCTCAAAAGATGCGTCGCGTAAGCGTGCCGGAAGCTATGCGGATGAACGCTCGAATCGCCCACCGCGAGGGTCGCCAACTTCTTGACGACGCGCCGTACCTCGCGATCTCCAAGCCTTCGTCCGCGCGAGTTCAGAAACAGCGCATGCTCGCCCGGCAGAGCGGTTCGAACGGCCAGATACTTCTCAACCACCTGCGCAGCCACGCCGGCAACCGGCACTTCCCGCTCCTTGTTGCCTTTTCCACGCACCCGAAGCCAGCCCTCCCCCAGATCAATGTCCGGGATGTTGATCCCAACCAGCTCGCCCACCCGGATGCCGCAGCCGTACATCAACTCCAACAGGGCCAGATCCCGTTCTTTCGCCGCGACCGCGGCCCCATCCAGTAATTGACCCGTCTTTTCCGCGCTCATCACGGCCGGAAGACGTTGTCCTGACTTGGGAATCCGCAGCCGCTTCGTGACGTTCCGCTCAAGTAGTCCGTCGAACAGCAAAAACTTGAACATCGCCCGAAGAGAAGCCACTTTTCGCCGGATACTGACCGGATCCAACCCGGAATCATAAAGACTCGCCAGCCATTCCCGCAATAGGGTTAAATCCAGTTGCTCGGCAGTTGGTGGTTCCTCATCGGCCGCCTCGAAATAGCTGGCAAACTGATCGAGATCCGAACCATAACTGCGCAACGTGTGCTTGGACGCGCCGCGCCGCTCGAGCTCAGCGAGATACAGCGCAATACTGTCGCGAATGGCTGGCATTCAGAAACTCGGTCATCGCTTCGACGCCCCGCCGGCACACTTCCGCATGCCGGGCCTGCTTGTCGTGCCGGAATTTTCGTTTGGTCGCCTCATCCAGCGAAGGCAGCAAGTCAAACGTGATATTCGCCGGTTGGAAATGCTTCGGATCGGCGTTCGTGATGTAGTGACACAGGCTTCCCAGCGCCGTTTCCCTCGGGTAACGCTCAGGAGCCTCACCGCGAGCCACGAAGGCGGCATTTCGTCCGGCTATTAAGCCCGTCGCTATCGATTCCGCATAGCCTTCGACTCCGGAAATCTGCCCGGCAAAGAAGATCCGCTCGGCGCTCTTCAGCTGCAACGATCCGTTAAGTAGCGCCGGC
>CBAAAA010000073.1:10741-13513 GCA_964658695.1 uncultured Solirubrobacteraceae bacterium
TGTAAGTGTTCCGGTGCATTTGGCCGAAGCGCAGAAACTCCGCCTTCTCCAGCCCCGGAATCATTCGCAAAATCCGCGCCTGGTCCCCGAACTTCATGTGGTTCTGAAATCCCACCAGATTGTAACTGTCCGCACGCAGGTTCTCCTGGCGTAATTGAACGGCTGCGAAAGGCCATCGCCCGGTACGAGGATCATCTAATCCCGCGCCTTTCATCGGACCGAATCGCAGCGTGTCTCGTCCACGCCGGGCGATCTCCTCGATCGGCAGACACGATTCAAAGAAAGGTGTCTCATCTTCCGGAATATGCGGCTCGTAAAACCCGGCTTCGAGCAGCGCATCGACGAAGGAATAATACTGATCCTTATCAAAAGGACAGTTGATATAGTCATCGGTCCCATCGAGCGACTTGCCGTAGCGCGACGCCCGGAACGCCACGGACATGTCGATCGAATCTGCCGCAACGATTGGACTGATGCTGTCGTAAAAGAACAGCCGATCCGAACCGGTTACGCGCGCAATTTCCTGAGCGAGTGCCTCGGAGGTCAAAGGACCGCTGGCAATCACAACCAAGCCGTTCTTCGGGACGGACTCCACCTCTCCGCGTCGAATTTCGATTCCGGGGTGCTCTTCAATGGCCCGAGTGATCTCGGCGGAAAAGACTTCGCGGTCAACGGTCAGCGCATGACCGCCCGGCACGCGAGCCGCTTCTGCCGAGCGCATCAGCAATGAGCCCATACGCCGCATCTCGGTTTTCAGAAGCCACGGCGCAGAATGCTCCTGCTCGCTCTTCAGCGAATTACTGCAAACCAGCTCGCCGAAGCAATCCGTTTTGTGGGCAGCCGTTCGTTTGTGCGGGCGCATTTCGTGAAGCAGCACCTGTGCGCCCGCCTCGGCGGCCTGGAATGCGGCCTCGCAGCCGGCCAGTCCGGCGCCGATGATGTGTATCGTTGACAAATCCAATTTTAGGAGCTTGGTTTCAGAAGGCGGGCGATCCGGCGAGCTTTCATAAAGGAAGCTATGCCATAGAATGCCAGAATGGCGCCGAAGAAGATCGCGAATCCAAAGCCGATGCGGCTTCCCGGATTTGTGCTTAAGGTCTTAGAGTACTTGTAGGCGCTGGAAAAAACGCCCATAGCCACTAGCAGGAAGACCGCCCCGATCGCCTGGTTCCAGATGATCTGGGCCGGACGCACCACGTGCGGTACCATGTGCTGAGCGAACTTCCGCGCACTTTCCGGGTTCGCGTATTTCATCGCCGGCTTTGCGTACTTCCAGGCGTCGCCGAGCTTTGCCACGTCCTCATGCTAGCATCGCAGTGCTCTATCCCTGAGCGGGGTATAGCGAAAGAATCAGGCTGGGCGTAGACTGATACGAGAGGCTGCGGTGGTGCTAACGCCGCAGCCTTCCAGACCTACTTCCTCTGTTTCCAGTGGATTTCGATCTGGATCGTACCGATGAGAATCAGCACGACGCGTATCTTGATGACCATTAACTGATCACCTCCTAGCCGGAAGTGGTGTTGGAGAGCCGGGACGGTATCCCGGCTTTTCGCTTCCTGGCCAGACTGAACAGCCAAGACGGGGAAACGTGCTTCTCCAGACTCCTTCCGACAGGGTCCAAAACCTCAGTAGGATTGGCTGCGTGAAGTTCGCTCACAGCTTTTTCGCGACGCTACAATACGGATTCCAATGACCGAGACCATCTCGCCTGCGAAGGGTGTGCACGGCATCGTCACTGTCCCGGGCGATAAATCCATTTCTCACCGATTCGCCATGCTCACTTCTATCGCCGAGGGCGAATCGCTGATTTACAACTACTCAACTGGGGCCGATTGCCAGTCGACGCTTGCTTGCATGCAAGCTCTTGGGTGTGCTCACGAATTCAGAGAAGTGGAAGGGCAGCGTGTTCTTGCCGTAAGGGGAAATGAAATCCACGGCCTGCGGGAAGCGACCGGGCAGTTGGACGCCGGCAATTCTGGTTCTACAATTCGCATGCTCTCAGGCATTCTTGCGGGCCAACCGTTTCCTACAAAGATTGCAGGCGACAGCTCGCTTGCAAAACGTCCGATGCGGCGTGTCATCACTCCGCTTTCAAAGATGGGCGCGCGGATCGAGGCTGTCGACGGACAATTCCCGCCTCTTCTGATCAAAGGATCTCCTCTCAACGGCATAGAATACGAACTGCCGGTGGCCAGCGCGCAGGTAAAAAGCTGCGTTCTTCTGGCAGGGCTTTACGCGGACGGGGAAACAGTCGTACGCGAACCGATTGTCACGCGCGATCACACCGAAATCGCTTTGAGAGAGCTCGGCGCCGACATCACGACAGAGCCGCGAGTGGTCCGAGTGCGCGGCGGGGCCCCGCTCAAGGCCAAAACCCTGGTTGTGCCCGGGGATCTGTCTTCGGCCGCCTTCTTTTTGATAGCCGCCCTCATCCTTCCCGGCTCTGAAATCGTACTCACTAATGTTGGCCTCAATCCCACACGGACTGCGCTGCTCGATGTTCTTCGCTCGATGGGAGCGTCGATTAAGTTGCTGCATATTCAACAAGTGAACGGTGAAATTATCGGCAACCTGGAAATACGGACATCGCGGATGAAGGGCGGACTCATTGAAGGCGCGACAACGGCCTCGGTGATCGACGAGATTCCGATTCTCTCGGTGCTGGGCGCGTTCAGCCAGGACGGCCTGATCGTGCGCGACGCCGGTGAGCTCCGGGTAAAAGAGACGGATAGAATCAACGCTATCGAAGAAAATCTAAGACGTATGGGAGCT